>CAZSJH010000032.1:0-22822 GCA_964607105.1 uncultured Rikenellaceae bacterium
TTCAATTTATGGATGCCCATCTCGTAGCCCATAAAAGCACCTTCAAGGGCCATCAGCTCGGCGCTGCCAGGCTTACTTACTTTGAGTATTTCAAGGTTACCCAGGGCTCTTTCAAGATGCCAGGAAGCTTCTTTTTTCATATCTTCCTTGAGGCAGTAGCCGATAAAGCCATACTGGGAAAGTACTAATTCATGCAGCAATTCCTCGCTTCCGGATCTTTCATATTCTTTCTCCATTTCTTCAATGGCAGTTCTCCATCCACTCATTTCCCCCCTGGCATAGGAATCATAAATGCGTGACCTGTAAAAGTATATATCCTGTGCCTTAATAATCAGCGAAGAAAAGATCAGGATTGCCACTAAAAACACCCGATATTGTTTATTAATGATATTCATGTTTTTACCTGTCGTCCCTTCCATGTGTATGAACCTGCGAATTTAATTTTTACTGCCTTATAAACAATAAAATAAAGTGAAAGTTGCTGCAGGGGAGCAAATAATATATTATAGAGTATATTCTGTTTGCTGGTCAATGATATCAGGATCCTGATCAATATACCTGCCAGGAGGTAAATAAGGGTAAAGGGCATGGAATAAAAGGGGATGATGATAATAACAGGCCCTGTCAGGAAGAGGTAGATAAAGGTCCATACCAGACTGTTGCCGAAGAAGTGCAATACATTCTTGCTGAAACCGTGCACTGCCTCATCAAAGTTGTGGTACATTCTGCATGTGATCCTGCTGTCACCTGTTAACACAGCCGTTCGGTACCTGTTACGAAGAGACCTTTTCATACTAAGGTCAGGGCGGAGATTTTTTATTTTTCTCATCATCTCAATATCCTCAACCAGTGATGATCTGACCATTTCATGTGGCAACAGCTTACGGTATATATCAGAATCAAAGAGAATAAACTGTCCGTTCGCCGCTGAAAGAGATGGTCTTTTGCTAAGCCGTACCATAAGCAGGGGAAGGAGGCTTAGCAATATCCAGTTCATATTGGGCACTGTTACACGTTCACCAAATGATCGCATTAATTGTTTGGGGAAGATGGAAACAAGCGCAAGATTATGCTTTTCAGCGTAGCATAAAATGTCTGATATAATATTGTTATTAATATTTATATCAGCATCGAGAAAGAGATAATAGCTGCCCCGGGCATGTTGGGAAAGGAGATGACAGGCGTGGTTCTTGCCTGACCAACCTTCGGGCACATGATCATTTTCAATAAGCTTTATTCTTCCATCCCTTTTCATTTTTTGATTTACTACAGTGGTGGTGCTGTCAGTGGAATTATCATCGAGCACAATGATCTCCAGGTTTTTATAATCCTGACTGTACAAATCGTCAAGCAGGCGCCCTATGTTATTCTCCTCGTTTCTTGCAGGGACAAGCACAGAAACAAGAGGCTCCTTACCGCTTTTAATGTCTTTCCTTATTCGTTGAGACAAAAAGTTGAACAGGGCTACAAACAGGCGGAGGCCAGTAAAAACCAGGGCAATTATGCTTATTATTTTTATCATTTACGGTTTTCGTTTTGCCTCGTGATGCAGCTTTTGTAGAATTCGTTATACGCTTTATCAAGGGCAGGGGTATTACGGTTTTCCCCGGAAACAACATGAAAATATATCCATGCTGAAGGTTTCCTCCCGGAGAAATAGTCGATCAGGCATGCATAAAAACGGATCTCGGGATCATTGCCAGTTATTATCTTATCCATACCTTTCATGAATCTGAATGAACTAATGTAACTTGATTGAATTTCGCCTGTCGGGTACATAAGTAACATGTTATCCGGATCTGCCAGTATTTCTGCACTATACCTCAGGGATTCAATGATGTCTCTATTGCCGGGGTTAACTGAAAAGGCTCCTGATTTATTCAGGAACATTCTTTCTCTAAGCTGTTCCTCCAGCATCATCACGTGGAACTTCTTTTTCAGGACACGGTTATTATAATAATTCATAAAAAACCCATCGTACCAGCTGAAGTGATTGCCTATCATGAGCAGGGATTTATCAGAGGTGCCGGGGTCGTCAACAAAAATGACAGACTTAAAATTGCTCCTCATCAGGTGCGCTGAATAAAACCTGAAAAATGCAGTATGAAAGTGTGTATGTCGTGCCGGTATCATAGGTTCATTAATTTCCAGGTTAATACCAGTGCTGCAAAGAAGCCGGTCTGATATACAAAAAGGAATATCCCAAGTTTATTGTTTTTTTCCGCTGAATTGGTAAACATTATCCTGATGAAAATGAAGGACAGAACAAACCAGGCAATATAATTTGAGAGGGGCACTTTATCCCCTTCCCATATCCACATACCGGTATGTACTGCAAAAGGTTCAAGAAGCAGGTCATAGCCCGTCATAAGAAGTGCTCCTACCAGGGCACTGATTATTTTAGGTGCCGGGATGAAAGAGGTGATTATAAAGCTGCAATAAACGAGGAAGAGCCAGTTAAGCCCCAGTATTAAAGGCACACCTGCCACAAGTGGGAATAGCAGGTCAGAGTATTGGTAATGCCCGAAAGGGAATCCTGTCCGGGTGCCTATGAGCTCGATAAGCCATCCACCAGTGAAAATCAATAATGTGGTGATAAGGAACTTACTGCTCCAGTTTTTATGATACAATAAAAGCAGGGCAACAGACAGAAGGATTGAAAGAGGAATAAGATGTCTGAAAAAGTCATAAGTATATGTAATGGTAAAGCCGGCAAATCCTATTATATACCATGATAAAAGGAATGACTTCGTTTTATCCTGTCCGGGTATTATAGCTTTTAAGTGCATGGCATTAATTCTTACCCTTGTTATATTCGCCCATCACCTCCCTTTCCACAATGGCTGCTGAAGAAAGACAGAGAGGTATGCCCCCGCCAGGGTGCACGCTGCCGCCGGTAAGATATAAGCCCTTGATCTTACGGCTGAAATTGGGATGCCTGTTAAATGCCGCGGTGGCGGAATTTGAGCTGTTGCCGTAAAGGGCACCCGCTGTTGAGAGGGTGTTTTTTTCCAGCTGAGGAGGTGAAATGATAAACTCATGCTCAATCTTACCGGCTATAGAAATATCCAGCCTTCTTTCCAGCTTCCTGATTATATTCTGTTTTGTCTTTGCTACCAGCTCATCCCAGTCCTGACCCCTGTCGTGCGGCGCATTAACCATTACAAACCAGTTGCTTTTACCTGGAGGTGCATCCTGTTTTACCAGTTTGGAGCTTATAAATACATAGACCGTGGGATCATCATGCATGGTCATCTTACGGAAGAGACAGTTGAATTCTTCCCTGTAGTCGGAGGCAAAAAAGATATTATGCAATTCCAGGTCAGGATTATCAATATCCATAGACCAGTAATAAATTATTGCTGAAGAGGACAGGTTCTTTTTCCTTGTCCCTGAGGGTGCTTTGATGCCGGGTATCAGGTATTTATAGAGATGAAACACATCACAGTCGCTTACCACAATGTCTGATCTGTATTCCTCCCCGCCGGCAATGATCCCCTTAACCTCCCTTCCATCGAGTATTATACTGCTGACATAGGTATTAAACCTGAATTTAACACGCAGGTGCACGGCATATTCATAGAGGGCAAGTATTATGCTGAACATGCCGTTCTCAGGGAAATAAGCTCCCTTATTATGTTCAAGGTGGGCAATAACATTCAGCGTGGCGGGTGCCTTATAGGGGGAGGATCCGTTATAGGTGGCGTACCTGTCGAAGAGCTGCACCACATTATCATGCTTGAAGCTGCGGTTGTTATAAGCATGCATGCTTGAGAAGGGGTTAAGCCTGTGCAGGTTAAAGAGGACTTTAAGGTTTTGAGGCTGAAAAAGCTCTTTGCGCCTGTGAAAATTGCCGAAGATAAAGACGGGCGCTGTGAGATCGTATAATTCATGCACCTTTTCCAGGTAGCCGTCAATATTTGCCTTTTTTTCGCCCGTCAGGCCTGAAAATGTCCTGCTGAATTCATCCGGATCGGAAGGAGTGTTCATCACTGTATCGTCAGGGAAGAAATACTTGCAGATATAAGCCAGTTTAAGAGGCTTGAAAAGTGATTTTATATTTTCTGGAGCATCTGCCAGAAGCTCCTCCACCAGCTCAGGCAGGGTAAGCAGGGATGGCCCTGTATCGAAGCGGTAATTCTCTTTTGCTATGGAGTTCATTTTTCCGCCCGGTCCGGGATTTTTTTCGAATACCGTTACATTATGACCCTGCCGGGCCAGCCTTATGGCAACGGCCAGTCCGCCTAAACCAGAACCGATTATATTTGTTTTTATATCATTGACCGGCATATTGAAAAGATCGTTAAGATTTATTTGTATTATATTTAGAAGTCGAATATAAGAAAAAACAATTAGATGGAAACCAGGAAAGTACTTGTTGTAGGATCTGGTATTGCTGGTTTGTCGACTGCTCTGAGGCTGGTGAGGAGAGGATATAAGGTAGAGATACTGGAGAAGAATGCCTTGGCAGGCGGGAGGATGAATATTATAAAGAAAGACGGGTTCAAATTCGACACCGGTCCCACTTTTTTCAGTATGAGTTATGAATTCAGGGAACTGGCCGCTGACCTGCAAAAAGAGCTGCCCTTTGAGCTAATGGAGCTTGACCCGATATATACGGTATGGTATGATGAGCCCGGCAAGAGATATACTATATACAAGGATCTGGACAAACTTGCAGCTGAATTTGAAAAAGCAGAACCCGGATTCAGGGAGAAAATGGAATCCTACCTGAAGTCGACCGGCAAATTGTATCACGATACCGAAAGCATCATAATAAAAAATAATTTTGACTCGCTGGCGGATTATGCCGCCACACTTGTTAAGGTTCCAATGGGTCATCTGCCGAAATTATTCAGGACTTTCTGGAAGGAAGTGTCAAGGTATTTCGAGTCGGATGATGTAAGGGAAATCGTTTCGCTTGTATCTTTTTTCCTGGGGGGGACACCTTTTGATACTCCTGCTGTTTTTACCATGCTTTCTTATACAGAATTTGTTCATGATGGTTACTATAATGTAAAGGGGGGTATGTACCGTATTGTGGAGGGATTTGTAAAAATGCTCGAAGCCAATGGTGTGAAAATACATTACAATACAGAGATTGTTGATATCGAATCAAACGGATCGGGCCTGCAATCGCTTGTTGACCGGGACAACAAAAAATGGAAGGCAGATATATATGTTATAAATTCAGATGCAGCCCTGTTCCGTGGCAGGGTACTGGGCCGCAGAAAATATTCTAACGGGCGACTCGACAAAAAGAGATGGACCATGGCTCCTTTCACTATTTACCTCGGGATAAACAGGAAATTACCGGAGCTGAAGATGCATAATTATTTCCTGCGGGGCAATTTCAAGGAGTATGCCGACAATATTTACAGTAACCAGGCCTCCCTGGAGCAGGCCTATTATTATGTTAATGTGGTATCGCGACTCAACGAGGAGGCTGCACCCGAGGGAAAGGAAAGCTTATTTATTCTTTGCCCGGTGCCGGACCTGCGCTTTAAGCCTGACTGGTCGGATAAGGAAGAGATAGCCGATGCAATTATCAGGGATCTCTCACGCCGTACAGCTTATGATCTGGAGGGAAGTATAATAAGCAAGACCATACTTACGCCGGAGGACTGGCGCGATAGTTTTAACCTTCACCGTGGCAGCGGTTTGGGCCTCGGGCATAACATGATGCAGATGGGTTATCTCCGGCCCTCCAATAAGGACGAGAAATTTGGAAACCTGTTTTATACCGGCTCATCCACACTGCCCGGCACAGGGATACCCATGGCCATCATCAGTTCAAAACTGGTAACCGAAAGAATTGAGGAAAAATATGGATTTGTACTTACAGACCTGCATTAAAACCAGCAAGGTTTTTACAAACAAATACAGTACTTCATTTTCAAGAGGCATCAGGATGCTCGGGAAAAAGTACCGCGATCCGGTATACGCTGTATATGGCTTCGTGCGTATAGCCGACGAGATAGTTGATACCTTTCATGATCAGGATAAGAAAACATTGCTGGAAAGATATATACGTGAAACATATAATTCAATTGAAAAAAGACTCAGCACAAATCCTGTATTGCATTCATTCCAGTGGGCAGTAAATGAATATGGAATTGGAAAGGACCTTATACAGTCTTTTTTTGACAGCATGCATATGGATCTTCAGCCATCAAGGCATAATAACAGTACCTACGAACAATATATTTTCGGATCGGCTGAAGTGGTAGGACTTATGTGCCTGCAAATATTTTACAGGGATGAAGTGGAAAAATTTGAAGAATTAAAGCCTTATGCCCGGAAGCTTGGGGAGGCATTCCAGAAAGTAAATTTCCTCAGGGATATCAATGCTGACCTGAAAGAAAGGGAGAGAGTTTATTTTCCTGAGCTTAAACCGGAAAATTTTACTGAAGAGATAAAAAAGCAGATCGAGAAAGATATAAGACAATCTTTTTTTGATTCCAGGGAGGGAATAAGGTCACTGAAAAAAGAGGTGCGCTTTGGGGTTTACCTGGCTTACAGATATTACTTTACTCTTTTCAGGCTTATAGGCAGGACCGATGTTGAAACTTTGTTGTCAGAGAGGGTTAGTGTGTCCAATATTACCAAATTGTGGCTGCTGGCATCTTCATATATCAGGTCTAAATTCAAGCTTATCTGATTTGAATCAGCATTAAGAATTCTTAGCATTATTGGTTACTTTTGTATAACATTCATTTAAGCAGGCCATGAGTAATATAAGAGTTACAAAAGAATTTGCCTTTGAAACGGCACATGCATTATGGAACTATGACGGGCCATGCAGGAATGTGCATGGGCATTCATATAAGCTTTTTGTTACATTAATCGGGGAGCCAATTAATGATACTGAAAATCCGAAAAACGGAATGGTTATGGATTTTGGGGACCTGAAAGAAATAGTCAACAGGGAAATTGTAAAGGTGTTTGATCATGCTGTTGTGATAAGCAACAGGCTGGGAAGTGATAGACTTGATGCCCTTAACAAAATGTTTGGTAATGTACTTGTTGTTGATTATCAGCCGACCTGTGAAAACCTTGTGACTGACATGGCCGGCAGGATCATGGATCATCTCCCCGACAACACTTGTCTGCACAGTCTAAGGCTGTACGAGACTGCCACATCCTATGCGGAATGGTTTGCAGACGATAATAAATAATAATTATGTCAGGAAATAACGAACGGAAGCTTTTCCTCCTGGATGCATACGCACTTATATTCAGGTCTTATTATGCCTTTATACGTAATCCGAGGATAAATTCAAAAGGCATGAACACATCTGCTATCTTCGGTTTTTTGCTTACACTAGATGAAATACTGCAGAACCAGGATCCCTCACATATTGCTGTAATATTTGATCCTCCAGGGCCCAACTTCAGGCATGAAATGTATGAGGATTATAAGGCAAACAGGGATGCCACCCCTGAAGATATTAAAAAGGCTGTTCCTTATATTAAGGATATTCTTGAAGCATATGGAATTCCCGTGTATGAAGCCGAAGGTTATGAAGCAGATGACCTTATTGGCACTATGTCAAAACAGGCTGCTGATAAAGGCTTCACTACATATATGATGACTCCGGACAAGGATTTTAAGCAGCTGGTGAATGATACTGTTAAAATGTATAAACCGGCAGCCAGGGGAGGCGCAGCAGTAATAATGGGACCGGATGAAGTACGCAAAGAGTATAATATTAATGATCCTAAACAGGTTATTGATATTCTGGCACTAATGGGCGACAGTGCTGACAATATACCGGGAGCACCGGGTATTGGTCCCAAAACGGCAAAAAAGCTGATATCTGAGTTTGGAAGCGTTGAAAACCTTATAAAAAACAGTGATAAGCTAAAGGGGAAGCAAAAGGAAATTATTGAAAATAACAGTGAAGAGATACTGTTTTCAAAAAAACTTGTTACCATTGAAACAAATGTGCCGTTTGAGCTGAGTGAGGAAGAGATGATCAGGAAGGAAATGAATAAAAGCAGGCTCAGGGAACTGTTTTCGGAACTTGAATTCAGGAGCCTTGCAGAGAAACTGACTGATGGAAGTGAAAAGCAAGGTGCCGGGTCAGAAATACCCGTGAGTAATAAAGGATCACTCCAGGGATCACTTTTCGGGGAGGCAGTAACGGAAGTAAGCAGAGTAAGTGATCTGGAAACACTTAAAGACAGGAAACATGATTATGCCAGGATGGAGACAAAGGAACAGATGAAAGAACTGGCATATAAATTGCAGAAACTGGATGAATTTTGCTTCGATACGGAAACCAGTTCACTAAACCCGCTTGAATCAGAGCTTATAGCTATATCCTTCTCCTGGGAAAAGAATAAAGGATTCCTGGTTTATTTCGAAGACGATAAAATGGCCAGGGAACAAATAGATATATTCAAACCGGTATTTGAAAATGAGAAGAATATGAAGATTGGCCAGAACCTGAAGTTCGATATCCAGGTTCTATCATCCTATGGCATACAAGTTAAAGGGGGTCTTTTCGATACCATGATTGCTCATTACCTCCTTGAACCCGATATGAGACATAATATGGACTACCTGGCTGAGACATACCTGAAATATAAACCCGTAGCCATTGAATCGTTGATAGGTGATAGGGGGAAAAATCAGAAAAGTATGCGATCGGTAGCTGTAGATAAATTAACGGAATATGCTGTAGAAGATGCTGATATAACATATCAATTAAAGCAGTTATTTTATGGCAGGTTAAAGGAAGAAGATTTATATAAACTGGCAGTTGAGATAGAGATGCCTCTAATACCTGTACTGGCTGATATGGAAAGAAAGGGGGTAATAGTGAATAAGGATTCACTAAAGGAATATTCAGCAGTCTTGAAGGAGAAGATTAAGGCTCTGGAGAAAGAAATATATTACCTTGCGGGTAGCGAATTTAATATAGCCTCACCCAAACAGCTGGGTGATATTCTCTTTTTAAGGCTCAAGCTGGATGATAAAGCCAAGAAAACGAAAACGAAGCAATTTGTCACAAATGAGGAAACGTTGCAACGTTTGAGTGACAGGCACCCCATTATTAACAAGGTGCTTGATTACCGTGGACTGAAGAAACTGCTTTCGACCTATGTTGAGGCTTTACCGGCTTTAATAAACGAGCGCACAGGAAGAATACATACATCATATAACCAGGCTATTGCAGCCACCGGTCGGCTAAGCTCAAATAATCCTAACCTTCAGAACATACCCATAAGGGATGAGAGTGGCAGGGAGATCAGGAAGGCTTTTGTCCCTGGCAGAGGGAATGTATTCCTGTCGGCCGACTATTCACAGATTGAACTGAGGCTTATGGCCCATCTAAGCGGTGATAAAGGTATGAAGGATGATTTCCTCGGCGGCCAGGATATACATTCAGCCACAGCCTCAAAGATCTTCGGTGTTAAAACTGAAGATGTGAGCAGGGAAATGAGGGCCAAGGCAAAAACGGCTAATTTTGGCATTATATATGGGATTTCTGCTTTTGGTCTGTCGCAGAGACTTAATATAAGCAGGTCGGAGGCGAAGGATCTGATAGATGGTTACTTTGAATCATACCCGGGCGTTAAAATATATATGGACAAGAGTATCGATAAAGGACGAACAGACGGATATGTAACCACCATGTTCGGTCGCAAGAGATACCTCCGTGATATACAATCACGAAATTCACTCCTCAGGAGCAATGCCGAGAGGAATGCTATAAATGCTCCCATACAGGGATCAGCCGCTGATATCATTAAAATAGCAATGATCAATATACAAGACAAGCTAAAAAAATCTGATCTTAAGGCTTCGATGATCCTGCAGGTACATGATGAATTGATATTTGAGGTTGCCGAATCAGATAAAAATGAATTAAAGGAAATGGTAGTGAAAGAAATGGAGCAGGCATGTAAACTTGATGTTCCGCTGATTGTTGAATATGGTTTCGGAAATAACTGGCTTGAAGCACATTAGAATAGGAAAAAGATGAAAATTAAGGTATTATTATTTGGTATACTGGCCGAGAAAGCAGCTGAGGATGAGTTGTTACTGGAAAATATAAGCAGCCTGAAAGACCTGAAGGAATATTTGTTTGGCCGCTATCCTTCTTTTGCGGATTATAAATTTCGTATTTCGGTGAACCAGACATTAATTGAGGGTAATAAAAAATTGAAAGAGGGTGATGAGGTAGCCCTGCTGCCGCCATTTGCTGGAGGATAAGTGAAGTATAAATTATTAATTATTAATCTTCAGATCATTCCTTCCACTGATGTGAATCGTTTTCAAACACTTCCTTTTTCCAGACGGGAAAATTTTCCTTTATCATTTCAACAGCATGCATGCAGGCCCTGGTAGCATGGTCGCGGTGACCGGCTGTTACCATTACAAAGAGTGACAATTCACCCGTTTTAACAATTCCGGTGGCATGGACAATAAGTACATCTTTAACATCGCTGAAGGCGGCCATTATGGTTTCCTTTATCCTGGAGGTTTCCTTTTCAACCAAAGCCTCGTAAGCTGAATATTCAATGGCTTTAACCTTATTATCATTAATCTTGTCGTTACGTACCTGCCCGAGAAAGACAGAATGTGCACCGGCTGATTTATCATCGGATAATTTGTCAAGGTATTCAGCTATAAGTGATGTTTTCAGGGGTCCCGGTACCAGAATAGTATTTTCCATCCTCAGTGATTATTTTACAGACAACATTCCTGCTGTACCCTTGAGTGTTGAGGCATACAGGTTTTCATTATTTATTATCTCAAGAGCTTTTGTGATTTGCTTATCCGAATCCAGAGTATGTTTAATTACGTCATCCTCATAGTAGTACCTTCCGATTATTTCATCTTCAAGCAGCCGTGTTACCTCATCCCGGAACCGCACCAGGTCGTTCCTCAGGTTATGATCCAGGCTTTTCTCCAGTTCGTTAAAAAGCTCTTCATTATTTTCATAATACTTCTCGCTTTTTGCCAGCCTGGTGAGTCTCTCCAGGGCACCTTCGGTTGCCGATGTATAGGTAAAATTCCTTTTTTCAAGAAAATCACCGAAAGAACGGAAAGTATCATCACTTAAATGATAGTTGCCCGGTTCATCTATTTCGGGATTATCCCAGTAGAAATCTGTTGCGAAATCGAAGATTAGAGATCTGATGTAAAGTTCCGTTGACAACTGACTCATCTGATAAGGTTCAGCTTGGTAATCAGGAGCTATACCGCCACCATCCTTTACTATTCGGCCATTCCTGGTTTTGAATTCAGATGTCAGGGAATCGGGTATATGTCCCACGCTTCCATCTTCATTACGGTTTGAAAAATCCAGGGCCTGGATGCATCTGCCCGATGGGATATAGTATTTGGCAGTAGTCACTTTCAGGGTTGCATTATAGCTCAGGGGACGGCTTATCTGAACGAGACCCTTACCATATGATCTCTGTCCAACAACAACACCCCTGTCGAGGTCCTGTATAGCTCCAGCCAGTATTTCAGCCGCAGATGCTGTATTGCTGTTAATCATAATTACAAGAGGAATATCTTCATCTATGGCCTGTCTTGTAGTTTTATAGGTATTGTCAAACCTTTTCACCCTGCCTTTTGTGCTTACAACTTCATGTCCGGGACCGACGAAGAAATTTACAATTTCAACAGCCTCATTGAGCAATCCCCCAGGATTGGATCTCAGATCAAGTATAATTTTCTTTGCATCATGTTTTTCCAGCAGTGACACCAGGGCATTTCTCACGTCAGCGCTGCAATCCTGTGTAAAATTGGTAAATTTTATATATCCCGTTTCATCATCAATCATGCCGAAATATGGTACGGGAGTTATTGTAATCCTTTTACGAGTAAGCGTTTTCTCAATTTCACTACCCTGCCTTTCAATGAGAAGTGTCATCTCGGTATTTGCCTCTCCTTTAAGCTTTTCACTTACTTTATCAGATGCCAGGCCTTTCAGTGATTCGCCATTAATCTTTTTAAGGATATCACCTGCCTTTAAGTCTGCGACATCAGCCGGGAATCCTTTATATATCTGAGTGAGAACTGTATAATCGCCGCTTCTTCTTATGAGCGAACCTATACCACCATATTTACCGGTAGTCATAAATGCAAAGTCGTCCCTTTCTGATTCGGGATAATAAGTTGTATAGGGGTCCAGATCATTGAGCATTTCATCAATGCTTTCCTTGAACAGTTCATCGGGTTTGATCTCATCAACATAAAAAGCGTTCAGTTCCCTGATGAGAGAGTAGAAGATATCCAGGTTTTTCTGCAGTTTAAAATCTTTTGATTCATTTTTTGATATATAAGCTGTAGTAAATACTGATATAAAAAGTACAGCGAATGTAATCAGCAGTGTAAGATTTCTATTTTTATTCATAAATCTATAATGTTTCTGTTTATAAAGACTTTCATAACGGTTTTGTGTTGCAAAATGGTTGCCAGAAATATCACCTTGAATAATTATTTTGCATAGAGGTGTTTAAATGCACCGAAAATTTTTCCACGAGATTTCTCATCTGTGTTTCAAGTTTATTGTATTCGGGTATTTTTTCCCCGGAATATATAATCATTAAATATATCTGTATGTTCATTTGTTTGAGGTGAAGGTAGAGCTGATCTTTATTCACACGCCACACTTCACGTATCAGTCTTTTTATCCTGTTACGGCTGACTGACTCCGGGAAAGACTTTTTACCAACGCTTAAGGCTGTAAGTACAGGAAAGGGTAGTTTATTGCTGCTCTTCATCCATAATACCCTGAAGGGTTCCGAATAAAATGAGTTTCCATTCTCAAATAAACTGGAAATAACTTTGCGGCTGCAGAGCTTCTCTTTTTTCGTGAAGGTGAATTTATTTTTATCCATGACAAAGATCCTGATACGTCTTTACCGGGGAATTCACCTGTGAAATATATCCTGCAGGGGATTTCCTCTTATTTATTTTTCTTCTGGTCTTTTATGAACTGGTCCAGAGCCATTGTCATGGATGGAGCCTCCGAATTAGGGGCATGTATGTCAAGCCTCAGTCCGAGTTTACCCAGAGCATCTGCAGTTGTAGGTCCAAAGGCTGCAATCATTGTGTCATTCTGTTTGAAATTGGGAAAATTTTCAAGCAAAGATTTTGGGCCAGAGGGGCTATAAAAGACAAGTATGTCATAATAAACATCCGCCAGGTCGGAAAGGTCTGCACTTATGGTCTTGTATAGGTTGCCTATGGTATATTTTATTTTATGCTTCTCGAGCAGTTCCGGAATCTCAGTCTTATGTGGTACTGACAGAGGTACGAAATATTTTTCTTCCTTATGCTTTGAGACAATGGTGCAGAGATCGGGAAACTTGGAGTTTCCGTAAAATATCTTTCTTTTCCTGTACACAATATATTTCTGCAGGTAAAATGCAACATTTTCAGTGATACAGAAATATTTCATAGTATCAGGTACGCTTACGCGCAGTTCGTCACATATTCTGAAGAAGTGATCAATGGCTGTTTTACTTGTAAAAATTACAGCAGTATGATCAAGAATATTGACTTTTTGCTGCCTGAACTCTTTTGCAGGGATACCCACCACCTGAATAAAAGGCCTGAAATCAATTTTTAGACCATGATTCCTGGCAAGGTCGTAGTAAGGTGATTTTGGATTCTGGGGTTCCGGTTGAGATACCAGTATACTTTTTATCTTCAAAACACTCTGATTTTAAGTGTACAACAACTAGCCTTCTTTTTATTGTGCCTGGCTGCTCAGATATCTTAGCAATATAAGAGCCGGGAAAAATTCCAGTGTGCAAAGATACAAAATCAAATAAAATAAAGAAAACCTCCTGATAAGAAAAATATACCCAAGGCGTATCATACTATAAATGAGAATAATGACAATAATGCAAATAGCAAAGTATATTATGTATTTGTCAGGTACACTTACAAGGTATGATATAAAGAAATTTAAAAGCACCAGAAGGATACCTATAAACTTGAAGTTACGTGATATATTAAAAAGATATTCCCTGAAAGCATCCAGCGTTCTTGAGAGCGAACCAACAGCGAGGCTTGACAAGTAGCGAAATAATATTGCCGCTGATACCAGGAGCAGGTTAAAAAGCCACAGCATGAATGGTTTGAGATTGAAGAAGGTGATATCAAAATGGATTTCCACGAAAAAAATAAATGTTGAAACACTGATTATGCTTAAAATACCCAGTAATACCTGGTATAATTGTATACCGGAAGTAGTATTGCGATATGCAGTTTTCGCAAACTTATTGCTGAAGACTATTTTTATGATGCTTGCGAATGAATATTTTTCTATGATCGAAACAATAAGATAAACCAGGACAGGCAGCATCAGCAATACAAACACCCATTCTGACCTCAGAATGTCTTCGGGTATGGGTTCCGGTATTTTTTGAATTATCATCTTATATCAGAAATATTCCACATCTCTTCCTTCAATTTCGCCGAGCAACTGATTGGCCAATCGACTGGCACCTATCCTGAAACTTTCCGGCAGCAGCCATTGTTTACCCAGTATCATTTCAACAAGAGAGTAGTAGCCAAGGGCATCCTGAGCACTTGCGATTCCCCCAGCGGGTTTAATGCCGACCATTTTACCACCGGCATGATAATAACTTTTAATTGCATGGCACATAACATATACGGCTTCAAGAGAAGCTGATATTTTCTCTTTGCCCGTTGAAGTTTTTATAAAATCGGCACCCGCTTCCATTGCGAGTATTGAAGCCTCATATATTAATTCAGGATCTGACAGTATTCCACTTTCAATAATGATCTTGAGCCTTTTATTTTTTATAATTTCCTTTACAGCAGCTATTTCGTCCTTTATATAATTTTTATTTCCCTGCATGAATTCTCCCACGGGCATTACCATATCGATCTCATCGGCACCTGCTTCGATGGCTTCCTTTACTTCTACCATTTTTACGGTGGTTGTGGTTTGTGATGAGGGAAAGCCACCTGCCACAGAAGCTATTTTCACCGAAGGCACCTCAAGGTTTTTCTTTATAAGGTGAACGAAGCGGGGATAAACACATATTGCGGCAAAGACAGGGAGATCGGGGAAAACGTATTGATAGTTATTCACCTTTTCACATATGCTTTCTATGGTAGATGAGGTGTCAGTAACATTAAGGCTGGTAAAGTCAAGTAATCCCAGTATTCTTCTTGTATAAGTGGGGTTTAGATCCGGTTCAAGCCTTGAGATAAGTATCTGTATGTCTTCTTTGCTTTTACCCTGGAAAGTACTACTCATTATTATTGCTTTTTAGTTTTGGATTTTCTTTGTGACTAACACTGTCTCTTTCATTCTGGACCCATTGGTCAAACTTAAGCTGTGCCTGTTCCAGTGTCATTTTTGCCTGTTGTTTAATTTTTTATTTCTTGCAAGAGAAGCAAATATTGCCGGGATACAAATTACTGCAAATATAATAAGACCGGTCCTGATAGTTACAAGAAGCTCGTCATAGTTTGAGGGATTAATTGCTTCATCCCCGAGGTTTAGAGATATTAGCATCATGGCAATACCAAGGCTTGTTGTTTGTCCAATCATTCTCATTGTACCGAGCATACCACTGGCAACCCCAAGGTGTTTTTTTTCAACGCTGCTCATTATGGCATTTGAATTTGGTGAGCTGAAGAGGGCGTATCCAAGTCCGTTGAAAGCAAGAATGCTTATTATGTATATCAATGAGGTTGCCTGCTGGATGAATGTAAGTGCAAAAATACCTACTGATGTGATTGCTATTCCTGCAGAGGCTATATGCCCTGGATTTCTTTTGTCTGATAGTTTTCCTGCAGGAATGGAAAAAAGGGCCATAACAACTGGCTGTGTCATAATGATAAATCCTGCCGTTCTTGCATCCAATCCTTTAAGGTACTGTAGGTAGAGGCTCATAAAGAAACCTATGCCGGCAGTGGCTGCATAATGTATCATGGCAGCAAGATTGGAAAAGCTGAACACTTTGTTCGAGAGCAGTAGGTTTATATCCAGCAGGGGGGACGCTGCCCGTCTTTCATAAAGAAAAAATGATAAAATCATCACCAGACCTGATATAATAAGCACAACACCTGTTGTTCCAGGTATTCTTGAAAATCCGAGTATACTTAGTATAAGTCCTCCTCCAAGTAATACTGAACCGGGTATATCAAGCTTTTCACCTTTAGCTTCAGACCATTCTGTCTTTATCTTTCTATAAGTAATATAGGCTGCAGTGGCGGAGATGGGAACAAGGAATACAAAAATGCTTCTCCAGCCAAAATACTCAGTAAGCAAACCTCCGAGGAAAGGTCCGCTTGAGAGGCCGGCGTACACGGCTGTAATATTAATTCCCATAGCCCTTCCCCTCTCTCCGGGAGGGAAAACGGAAGTGATTATTGCCATGCTGGTACCAAAGATCATGGCACTTGATATACCCTGCAATATTCTGAATACCAGGAATGAGGCTATGTTATGCGTGAAAATTATGCAGGCTGTAGTAATGGTAAAAAGAATAAGTCCGAGCATGAAAATTTTTTTCCTGCCCAAAATATCACCCAGTCTGCCAAAGGGCAACATAAAAACCGCTGTGCCAAGCATATAAGCAGTTACCACCCAGTTGAGCTGTTTGGCACTTGCCCCCAACTCGGAACCTATTGAGGGGAGGGCAAGGTTTACAGATGCCCCCATGAATGGGGTTATAAAAGCTGCAAATGCTGCAATATACAGGACAGATCTTTTAAGCTCCCTTGTATTCATTCTTTATTTTTAGTGTCAATAATGATGGTTACCGGTCCGTCATTCACGAGGCTAACATCCATCATTGCCCCAAATTCACCTGTGCCGGGTTGTTTACCCGATAATTCACTGAAATATTCGATAAAACTGTTATATACAGGTATGGCTTTGTCAGGTTTTGCAGCCTTTATGTAAGATGGCCTGTTACCTTTTTTAGTTTTTGCGTGCAGGGTGAACTGACTTACTACAATAATATCACCGTCAATTTCCGCAAGGGAAAGGTTCATGACACCTTCGCTGTCGTCGAAGATCCTGAGCTGGTAAATCTTGTTGGCAAGCCATTTTATATCTTCTTCATTATCGGCATCCTCAATACCAAGGAGAACAAGGAGGCCCTTTCCTATCCCTGATTTAACCTGTCCTCCTATGCTGACCGAAGCCCTGCTCACTCTCTGAATGACTGCTTTCATAGCAACTGAAATTATAAATGGTCAAAGATACTAAATATCTGAGAGCAGAACAGGAAGAATTCATCCCTGCATAATTATGTTTTTCAGTGTCTATATGATATTTTTGTAATCATTTTTAAGCAGAAATGGATTTTTTTACTGTTTTTATCATTGCAATTAGCCTTTCCTTCGATTCATTCGCGGCTTCCTTTGGATGCGGAGCGATGGAGTCAGATATTTCTTTTACCCGGGCGTTAAAGATTGCAATAATACTGGCACTGTTCCAGGGGCTGTTTCCGGTATTTGGTTTTTACCTGGGATATATAGTCCATGAATCACTTGAATCAGTTGATCACTGGATAGCGTTCGCGCTGCTTGCTTTCATAGGAATGAGAATGATTATGGAAGGATACAAAGAAAAACCCTTTGCAAAGAGAAATAATGCCTTAACGAATTATACTATTATTACCATGGCCGTGGGCACCAGCATTGATGCCCTGGCCGTTGGTATAAGCTTTGCCCTGGTTTATAATAGCATATGGTTCGCGGCACTGGTAATAGGGCTTATTACTTTCCTGGCTTCAATGACGGCAATAAGGATAGGTAAGTATAGCGGGCCAATGCTTGGATCCAGGGTTGAAATAATTGGAGGAATGTTATTAATTGCTATAGGTGTAAAAATTTTGCTTGAGCACACAATCTTTGCCTGACATTTATCACGGTAAGGGCTTCATTTCAGCCACCCTCCCAGAGAAAGTTATCATTTCAGTAAATCCTGCCTTTCTGACCAGACTGTAAGCATCGTCAAAAAACTGTGTAAGCCTGTAGGGGTAATGAGCATCTGAATTAACACAGATGGGAACACCCTCTTCACGGAAAATATGAAGATACCTGGGATCAGGATAAAAATCTTTTACCGGATGATTCATGCCATTGGTGTTCAGCTCAATAGCTACTCCAGATTTATTTATCTCACTTGCAAGAAAACGGTACATGGGCTCTGTATTTCCCTTTGGATAATACCTGTAAATTCTTATCAGGTCAGTATGGCCTATAAAATCGAAAAGGCCTGATACTGCTGCATCAACAATAAGTTTAAAATATGATTCAAAAATATGATCAATATCCTTGTTCTCATAATACTCCGGACCAACAAGGTCAACGGTACCACCATCCATAAAATGAACCGATCCTATAACATAATCGAGTGGTAATTTCGATAAGGCATGGTAAATCCTGTCTTCTTTTCCGGGCAGATAATCAACTTCCAGCCCCAGCCTTACCTTTACCCCTGTTTCAGTTTCCTTAAGCTTACTAATACGTTCAATATATTCGTTTAGCATTGATGGCTTAATGCTCCAGTCCTGCTGTTCGTCAGTTAGTGCAAGATGATCAGAAAAACCTATTTCGGAAAGCCCTGACTCGACAGCCCTGCTGAGATAATCCTCCGGCCAGGCATTGCCATCACTGTAAAAGGTGTGTACGTGGTAATCGGTTTTGTAAATCCGTGATTCGAAGGGCATAAGTTATTCTTGTTTTATAAAGGACGTCAAAATAATCAGAAAAAGAGCAATAACATAAAAACTGAACAAAATTGTCAGGAAAATTATTTAAATAGATTACTTTGTAGATAAATTCATTATTGGTTATGATAGACAAAAGTAAATGCCAGTGCACCGACTGCCAATTCCGAAATGTTGCATTCTCGACACTGGGGGATTTAGAAGTAACCACGCTCTGTGATTATCACCAGGAATATATATTCAACAAAGGGGGTATTATACACAAGGAAGGGGATCCAATCCAGGACTTTAAGTATTTAAAGAGTGGCCTGGTTAAGGTGTACAGGGAATCACAATCAGGGCAAGAGCAAATAATAGCAATTACCAGACCTTTTGAATTTGTAAGCAACATAAGTATTTTCTCAGAAGAGAGATATAAATATTCCGTTTCGGCAATAGAGGAGACAGTGATATGCAGCATTAAGCTTGATTATATTCGTTCCCTGGTGCTTAGTCACGGTAATTTTGCGCTCCAGTTAATGACTAGCCTTTCACAGATAAGTGATAAGATTATATTACAGACTCTCGATATCAGAAGCCGGAATCTAGCCGGGAGGGTTGCTTATATTCTTCTCTATTTTACCAGGGATATTTATAAATCATTGATTTTTGAACTGCCTGTTTCGCGAAAGGAGATTTCAGACTACATAAGCATGAGCACAGCAAACGTGATAAGAACGCTATCAGATTTCAGAAAAGAGGGGATAATAAAACTAAATGGTAAGACCGTAGAAATTGTTGATGTAGCAAAACTGGAAATGATATCTTCAAAGGGATGACATATTTGTATGACTGTTCCAGAACATTCATATAAACTAAACCTGTTTAATGGAAATTAATACTTTTATGTAGTTTATAACTGAACCTTTTAAATCTGCACAAATGAAGAGGAACCTGTTTTTTATTGCCCTTGTCCTTATTGTAAACAACGTTTTCAGCCAGGACTATAAAATCCTAAACCCGGTAATATGGACTGAATCGGATGCCAATGATTCGGTTTATACAGTTGCCGGTTACAGGCATGGAGTAAGCTTCTTTCCACAGGTAAAACACAGCGACGTTGAATACAATGCAGGAGAAGAATTGACATTTGATAAATTCCATTCTGCGGATGTAATGAATGAATGGATGGCCAGGTGGTCGCAAAAGTATCCGGATCTTGTAGATCTGTACCAGGTGGCAGAAAGCTACGAAGGAAGGCCAATATTACAGATGACCATTACAAACAGCCTCACGGGAAAACACACTGATAAACCGGCGGCCTTTTTTGAAGGAAACAGGCATAGTGGAGAGATAACAAGCGCTGAATCGGTATTGTGGCTTGCCCAGTACCTCCTGGAATCTTACGGTAAAGATCCTGAAATAACCCGGCTGCTTGATAAGTTCACTTTCTACCTGAGACCTATTAATAACCCTGACGGGCATAACCTATACATACATACAGCACAGAGCAACAGAAGTACTGTAAGACCGACCGATAATGATAATGATGGCTTGCTTGATGAAGATTCACCGGATGATATTAATGGAGACGGTATAATATTATCCATGAGATGGAAAGACAGTGAGAATGGCAATATGATAATCAATCCTGATGATCCGAGTGGAAGGATAATGCAGAGGGCAGCCAGGGGAGAAGGTGAATATATGGTTGAATCAGAGGGTATTGACAATGACGGGGATGGGCGTATTAATGAGGATGGTATCGGAGGTCTTGATCTTCACAGGAATTACCCTGAAAACTGGAGACCTGAAAGTGGGGTTGAAGCTACCGGAAGGGGTTTTACACAAAGAGGAGCAGGAGAATACCCCTTGAGTGAAACAGAGACACGTTCCGTAGTTACTTTTCTCCTGTCACATCCCAATGTCTATATAGTTAATTCAATGGATACCAGGGTGCCAATGCACCTCAGGCCACCCTCAACATCTGCTTCAGGTGAAAGGATGTATGAAGAAGATCTTGACTGGTATAAATATTTTGATGAAATGGGTAAAAAGATAACCGGGTATGAAAGGGCAGGTGATGTTTACCAGGATTACGGAGGAGGAAACCCTCTCTTCGGTCACGGTCCGGATTTTGGTTACTGGTATTATGGTTCAATATGGTATGGCGACGAACTGTGGAACGGGGCCAGGTACAAAGATTATGATGGGGATGATGATATCGATGACCTTGATCTGCTGAAATGGGATGAAGAGGAAAATAACGGGGATGGATTTATTGAGTGGACAGAAGCAGAACATCCTGTACACGGAACAGTTGAAATAGGTGGCTTCCACCCTAAATTCTTCTCACAGAATGCACCTGCAAAACATCTACTGCCCTGGGCAAAAAACCAGGCACTCTTTAACATAGAGATGGTAAAACACCTGCCGGTACTGGAATGGGAAGATATCAAGGTCAAAAAAGATAAGTCATACAAGAAGGATTCAAGCGATTACAGGATAACAGTAACATACAGGAATACAGGTAAATTACCAACAGCACTTAAACAGGCACACCTGGTGAAAATTGTTAGGGAAGACCAGGTAACAATTAGTTTTGACAGAAAACTTGTGGAAGGAGATGAACCAGTCATGAAAATTGTAAGCGAGGAACAGGGAAGGGGAAGAGGATATTATGGCTCGTTTGGAAGAGACAGGGTACAATCATCAATTACCCTTGACGCCGGGTATGCTCAGGGTGAGAGTTCCAGCAGCAGGGAGTTTACAATAAGGGTATATAAAGAAAGTGAAATAAAAGGGAAGGCATCTGTTTCTTCCACAAGAGGGGGGCTGCTGAAAGAAAAGGAGTTTATTGTAAAATGAACTGATGCTGAAATAATCAGCACGAGGTGGTCAGGATGATAAAAAGATGTTTATGCCAAAGACAGGAAAATACACCCTGACATTCTGGATATTCGGAGGTTTTATCCTTGGTATCATAGCGGGTACTGTGCTTGGCGAGGGTATCATACCTTATGTAAAGCCTCTGGCCAACATATTTCTCCGCTTACTGCGGATGGCAATCATACCACTGGTAATAACATCAATCATAAGTGCCGTTGTCCAGGTTGGTTCGGCCCACGGACTGGGACGAATAGGGTTGAGAACATTTGCTTATTACCTGATGACAAGCATCCTGGCCATTATTACAGGCCAGACACTGGTAAATATATTTAAACCAGGTGCAGGTGCAGAGATTGGACTTGAGGCCGACCCGGAAAGTATTGAGGCAATTGAACAGGGACTGGGGGATATATTACTGAACATAATTCCAGAGAATCCCATTCATGCAATGGCATCAGGTGATGTTTTACCGGTCATATTTTTTTCCATCCTTTTCGGGTTTTTCATAACAAAACTTAAGACTGAGCAGCGTGATTTGCTTAAGAATGTTTTTGATGCAGCATTTGAGGCCATGCTTAAAATGACAACCTTCATCATCTGGTCGGCCCCACTGGGCGTTTTTGGGATAATTGCGGAGATAGTTGCAGAGACAGGATTCACAGCATTTAAATCACTTGGGTTTTATTTCATCATTGTACTGGCCGGACTGGCAATTCACATGTTCATAACTTTACCACTACTGTTAAGGACACTGGGAAGATTAAGTCCCGTTAAGCATTACCGTGGAATGCTCCCGGCTCTTTTAACGGCTTTTTCAACATGCTCTACTATAGTAACATTGCCCCTTACGATGAAAGCAGTGACTGAAGAATCAGGTGCATCAAAAAGAGCAGCAGGTTTTGTACTTCCCATTGGTGCTACAATGAACATGGATGGCACAGCTCTTTATGAATGCGTGGCAACAATTTTTATTGCACAGGTTTATGGCTTTGACCTTAACTTAACAGCGCAGCTGACGGTGGCTGTGACAGCCGTGCTGGCATCAATAGGGGCGGCAAGCATCCCAATGAGTGGAATGGTAATGATGTCTATTATCCTGAGTGCTGTGGGCCTGCCTCTGGAAGGTGTTGCAATAATCCTGGCTGTCGACAGGATACTTGATATGTTCAGGACAACGGTAAATGTATTCAGCGATAGTTGCGGGGCAGTAATAATATCAAGGTTTGAAGAAATAAGTGCTAATAAGGCTAATTAA
>CAZSJH010000033.1:0-22588 GCA_964607105.1 uncultured Rikenellaceae bacterium
TCAGTTCACGGTTGCTGATGTTGGACTGCGTTCCTGCCCGGTCTGAATTAAGAATATAATTACCATAGCCGGCAGATACTATAATTTCTTCCAGTTCGGTTGTTGATTCAGTCAACCGGCCGTTCTGAACATATGTTTCACCAAGCTTAAGATAAATATCACTGTAAGACATAGTGCCGAATCCTACAAAGGATACCGATAAAGTGTAAGGGCCTCCCACACGCATATTAATTATCCTGTAGTTACCTTCAACATCAGTAACAGTAGAGTACTGTGTTCCCGAGGGATCATGCACGATGATAACCGTTGCACCGGGCAGCGGCTCTCCACTTTCTCCCAGAATTTGACCACTTATTCCCGATGTTGTTGATCCCTGACCAAAAAGAGAGGGAGCAGTTATAAATACCAGGAATAATGGCATCAAAAAGAATCTCTTTTTCATATATGTAAAATTTAGATTAGAAATTTGATCTATTGATGTTATTAACAGATTTATATGACTCATATCTTAATTTAACTAATAGGTCACCTTAGAACGGGGCTCTAATATAAGGTTTTGTATTACCATACCTTTAACATTTCACTCACATTTTATATACAAAAAACGGTGGCTTTTTGAACAGCTTATTAACAGACTCAGGTTAATAACCCTGTTGTTAACCTATAAGTAGGTTCTGGATTGGCTATTAAAAAGTAAGACTGAAATATTCTCTTAATTTTGTAACAGTTAAATAACAACGCAAGCATATGATAAGTTTACTCGCCCTCGTAATTTCCATAGGGTTGCAGATAGTCGCGGCATCAATCGCCCTGCGCTTTATGAAGCTGACAAAATACCGCCTGTCATGGATACTACTTTCTCTCGCATTCACCTTCATGGCAATCAGAAAAATAATTCATCTTATTGAACTCATGCATGGTGAGGAAAAAATACAAATGGCCATACTGGATGAGTGGATAGGAGTCCTTATTTCGATTCTGATTTTCGGAGGAGTAATATTGATAAGGGAATTATTCCTATTCCTTAAAAGAGCCGATATAGACAGGATGAGATCAGAGCGAAAAGTGCTGCATGCCATAATCAGCACCGAAGAGAATGAGAGAAAACGCTTTGCCAAAGACCTTCATGACGACCTTGGCCCGCTTCTGTCAACAGTCAAAATGTCAATAACCGCGATTGCCGCAAGGGCAAGCGATCCTGTCGATAAAGACATTATAAATAATGCTAACCATGTGGTAAATGAAGCAATAACAACAATTAAGGATATTTCAAACACCCTGAGTCCACACGTGCTGACAAATTTCGGACTCGTAAGTGCCGTAAGTTCCTTCATTAAAAAGATAAATAAAGCAAGCGATGTGAATTTTGTTTACAACAGCAATGTTGGTGACAGGCGACTGGATAGTGACATTGAGGCAGTTATGTACAGATCGGTATGCGAACTGATAAACAATACACTCAAGCATTCGGGAGCGTCAAACATATTTATTGATCTGAATATCCATGGAAATTTTATTATTTTGCAATATAAAGATGATGGACGAGGGTTCGACACTTCAATTTCTGAAAGTGAGGAAAACATGGGAATGGGTCTTTCCAATATAAGGACCCGGGTAAAATCAGTAAATGGAATTTTTGTCCCTGAAAGTAAAAAAGGAGAGGGCATGCAGGCATTAATTAAGATTAACATCAGGGAAGACCAAACATATTATGAATAAAATAAAGATTGTACTTGCTGATGATCATCAGCTATTCAGGAACGGACTGAAGATATTACTTGATGCCTTTGATGATTTTGAAATCGCCGGGGAAGCATGTAACGGGGATGAAGTGCTGAAAATAATAGAAAATTCAAAGTGCCATATTGTCCTGATGGATATTGATATGCCTGTTATGGATGGTATAGAAGCAACCCGGAGGGCTCTTGAAATAAATCCGGATATAAAAATCATTGCCCTGTCAATGTATGGGGAAGAAGAATATTACCATCGAATGGTTGAGGCCGGGGCTAAAGGATTTATATTAAAAGATTCTGACATCAATGAAGTAAAAGATGCAATCACTACCGTTCATAACGGAGGTAATTATTTCTCCCAGGAATTGCTTCAGCACGTTATTCAGAGAATAAGATCGAGGGAGACTGAAACAAAGCATGCCAACCTTTCAAAAAGGGAAAAGGAAATATTGCTTAAGATATGCGAAGGATTATCAAACCAGGAAATAGCTAACACCCTTTTCATAAGCAAAAGGACCGTTGATAAGCACAGGGCTAACCTGCTGGGCAAAACACAGTCTAAGAACACGGCCAGCCTAATATTATATGCAATAAAAAATAAGATAATAGAAATATGAGCTGAAATATTATACTCTCATCATGGCAAAATCTCATTCCCTGGGTAAAAAAGGTGAGCTCCTGGCAATTAAATATCTCATCGATAACGCTTACATGATCCTGGAAAAAAACTGGGTGACGGGGAAGAAGGAAATAGATATTATTGCCGAAGATGAAGAATTCATAATATTTATAGAAGTAAAAACAAGGATGTCCGATTTCCAGGTACACCCCCGCGAGGCAGTTTCAGTACCCAAGCAACGTAATATCATTTATGCCGCACATACGTATCTGCAGAGAAAAAATATAGAAAAAGAGGCAAGGTTTGATATAATAACCGTTGTTGTTGATGGTACTGGGCATGAACTGGAACATATTAAAGACGCTTTTTACCCTACTTTATAGTAGCCCTGAAGTAATTTAATTACATTTGGGATGACGGTTTTCTAAAATCTGTTCCTTTATATTACTTCCCGGAATCGTTCAGGGATCCTGATAACAGGTTTTTCCTTGAGCATCCCGGGCTTATTGAGGGCATAAAGAGGACGGAAAAGACTCTGCCTTCTCCTTGCCTTATCGAAAAATTCATCACCGTCAATGGCATCAGCCCTTCGGATCAGTTCAAAAAGCTCGTATCTTCTTGTAAGATGTCCTTTCCATCCTGCATTCAGAAGAGACTGATCATTTAATTTGTCCATGGAGGTATTGTAATCAACCATGCCGAAATGGAAAAGATACAAAGCAGGGTCAATATGAAAATTTTTTCCTTTGACCCTGTGAAAACCCGAACCCCATGTAAGAGGCCTGGTGGCAACCACCGCCTTAGTATAGCGTGCCGAAACATGTGCATAACTCCTCTGTTCAAGAAAAGGCCGGGTAAAATCCATGGGCTGTTCTTCTTCAATATGCTGCCCTACATCCAATCCGAGGGCTGACAGGGATGCCGTCCTGAAAGGCCGCCGGAAGTATTCGGTTAAAGACTGATTTTTTGCCGGATCAATCACCAGAAATTCATCAATATCATGAGCAATTACAATATCGTATCTTTGGAATAGAGCTCTTGCGAGGTATGAAACTAACCTTGCCCTGTTACGATCGCCTCCCGACCTGCTTTGTTCCCTCCCGGGTAAGCTTATTACATTAATTTGTTCATAGCCCTCCGGAAGAGGCTGGTCATGACCATCAATAACAAGGAACAGGTTCTTATACCCCAGGTGATGGCTGTAGTATCGTATCCACCTGGCAGCAAAAAAACCTGAATTCTTTACCATTGATATAACCGCTATTTTCGGGATATTGTTGCTGATCATTGAGCTCTGAGTATGTTCAGACCAAAATTGCAAAAAAAAATTAAAATCGATACCTTTAAAAGAAAAAAATGTCAGCCAATGTCCGCGCAGAGTCTGGTCAACCAATAGATGCAGTTGTTTTATGGGTAGATGGCAATGACCCTGTACTGGCTGAGAAACGTAAGCACTATTTAAAAAAAGAGAATAAAACCAGTAATCATTCCGGTGCTCTTCCCACACGCTTTGCTTCAAATAATGAAATCAGGTATTGTATATTATCAATTCTGACTTTCGCCCCTTTTATTAGAAATATATTCCTTGTTACCGATGGTCAGGATCCGGGATTAGGCAAAGAAATTGAAAGATATTTCCCCGGGAAATCAAACACACTGAAAATAGTGGGCCATAAAGAAATATTCAGGGGATTTGAACAATACCTGCCAAGTTTCAACAGCTCATCCATAGAATCAATGATCTGGAGAATAAAAGGCCTGTCCGAAAATTTCATCTATTTCAACGATGATGTATTCCTTATAAGAGAGACAGAGCAAGAAGACTGGTTCATTGACAATAAACCTGTTCTAAGGGGAAGATGGAAGATCCCTCCGTATAAAAAGATGATGAGCAAGTCAATAAAAATATTTATAAACAAAAATATCCGGAAAAACCCTGACTATCAGCCAAGACTGTCATTCTACATCAGACAGTGGAAAGCTGCCAGCTTGCTTGGAATGAAGTTCAGGTATTATTTTTATTGTCACATACCTCATCCCCTGAAAAGGAAAAGGCTGGAAAATTTCTTCACAGAGAATAAAAAGTTGTTGGAAGAAAACATTTCTTACCGCTTCAGAAGTGAGCACCAGTTTGTAATGCCTTCCCTTGCCTACCACCTGGAGATCCTGGATGGAAATAAAAATCTGACAAAACTTAATATGGTCTATTTACATCCCTATTATTCAAATAAACGCCTCGGAAGAAAGATCAGTAAATGTGAAAATGACCCGGCTATTAAATCTGTATGCGCGCAAAGTCTTGATATGATTGACGATGAGGTACAAAAAAGAATATTTAACTATATGGACAGTATTTTAAGCAGCGCTGGCAATGGCAGAAAATTATAAATACGGAGAAAGGCATCCTGTTGATGTGGTAATAGCATGGGTTGACGGGAGTGATACTGAACTGGCAGAAAAAAGGAATCGTTACTTGAGCAGGGGCGAAAATGCCAGGCTCAGCCCAGGTGCTCATTCAACACGCTTTGCATCAATAAATGAGATAAAGTATTGTGTTCTGTCCATAATGAAATTTGCTCCTTTCGTAAGAAATATCTTTATTATTACCGATAATCAGGATCCTGGTCTTTACGATGATATCAAAAACTATTACCCTGAGAGACAGGAATCTTTCAGAATTGTGGATCATAAGGAAATTTTTGAGGGCTTTGAAGACTTCTTACCAACATTCAACAGCATATCAATAGGGAATATGATATGGAGGATAAAGGGTCTTTCCGAGAACTTTGTTTATTTCAATGACGATACCTTTTTAATAAGGAGGATAGCGCCGGAAGACTGGTTTATAAATAACAAACCGGTAATGAGGGGAAGGTGGGTGCCTTTTCCATTGCTCAGAATTTTGTGGAACAGTACCAGGACAGGTATCAATAAATATATACTGGGAAATTCGGATTACGAGCCAAGAGTCTCTTTCCATATGGGGCAATGGAGATCTGCGTATCTGGCGGGTTACAGGTTAAGGTATTTCACCAACAGCCATACTCCCCATGCTGTTGAACGTGAGACAGCGGAAGAATTCTTCAGACAGAATATCCTTCTGTTTGGAAAAAATATTTCATACCGCTTCCGTAATTTTGAGCAGTTCACTTTCATTGCCCTGTCCAATCATTTGCAACTTCTTGCCGGCAACAAACAGATTGCTGATCCTGGATTAGCATACCTGCAACCTTATAAGCGTCCTGAGAATTACATTGAGAAGAAAATAAATTATTGCGAGAATAATCCGGATATCAAGTTCCTATGTGTCCAGAGTCTTGATCTGTGTACTAAAGAAGAACAGGAAAAAGTCCTTGGCTGGTTGGAAACCCTTCTGCAGTTATAGCAGGATTTTCAATACCTTTTATTATTTTAGGAATTTTGTCTCCATGTTTCTGAACATTTTTTCTGCAACTATCATAATAAAGTCTTAATTTGGCATTTAAATTAAAAACTCATTATAGTCATGAAATCAAAAATAATTAGCATTATTCTTGTTGCCTTTCTTTTCCTTAATGCCAGTGCACAGAGGAACAGGGCAAAAGCAGAGGAACAACCCGAAGGCTACAAATTTACTACTGTTGTAAGCCTGAACGCAACACCCGTGAAAAACCAGTCACGCACGGGCACCTGCTGGTGTTTCGCCACAACCTCATTTGTTGAATCTGAACTTCTTAGGATGGATAAGGGTGAATACGACCTTTCAGAGATGTTCGTTGTAAGGCATAACTATATTGACCGGTTGGAAGACAATTACCTGAGAAGGGGTAAGGGTAACCTGGGACCGGGTAGTCTGTCACATGACTGGATGCGTGTTTTTTCAGATTACGGCATGGTGCCAGAGGAAGTCTATTCCGGCATCAACTACGACTCGGAAATACACAATCACAGTGAACTGCAGGGCTTTATCAATGCCATTGCTGAAGTACCCGTTCAAAGGAAAAATCAAAGTGAGCAGTATTACCAGATAGTCGATGCTGTACTTAATACATACCTCGGCGAGGTACCATCAACATTCACATACAAGGGAAAAACATACTCACCACAGAGCTTTGCCGAAAGCCTTGATATCAATCCGGATGATTATGTAGAGATCACTTCATTCAACCATTTCCCCTTTTACACCAAAGGTGAGGTGGAAGTGCCTGATAACTGGACACATAATCGCATGTACAATGTGCCGATTGATGAACTCGTTGAAATAATGGATTACTCACTTGAAAAGGGATATACGGTGAACTGGGATGGCGATGTCAGTGAAAGAGGATTCTCACATGCCAATGGAGTGGCAATCAATCCTGACATTAGCAAAATGGACGATTTATCAGGTACTGACAGGGCACGTTTTGAGGATATGTCGAGAGCTAACAGGGATGAAGGATATAGTTTTGATAAGCCCTTGCCTGAGATAGATGTTACCCAGGAGATAAGACAGGAAGGATATGAGAGTTTCACAACAACCGACGATCATCTTATGCATGTTACAGGTATAGTGAAAGACCAGAATGGCACAAAATATTATATTACCAAAAATTCATGGGGCACCGACCGCAACAAATTCGGGGGTTACCTCAATATGTCTGAAAGCTATGTGAAGGCCAAGGTGATATTCATTATGGTGCATAAGGATGCAGTGCCAGGCCCGATCAGGGAAAAACTTGGATTCTAATATTGACAAGAAATAAACAATTGGTTGAGAAAGGTTGAGCGCCCCGAATTCGGGGCGCTCAACTTTCTCAACGTTACTCAACGAGACTGCCGCAGGCAGTCAGCTCAACATATCTTTTTCCTGCTCTAAATCGCCAGTAGATTACACCCTCTTATATTGCTGTTATCGAAGCGGCCGATAATTTCGAAACTACCATCAGGATGGGATATGCCCAGGTCGTATGTCTCAATAAAGGCGCATGAAAAAATATTTGCCAGGTCAATGATATTGACGCCACCTGTTCGGCCTTCCTGAAGTAAAGTGAAAGGATCGTGGGGGTCTCGTATAAGAACTTTCATCCATGGAGGGGCATGGAATAACCCTCCTCCTTGTGAATATGCCTGGCTCAACAATTCAGTCATTCCATATTCTGAATGGATGGTGTCAAGTTTAAAATGTTCTCCCAGTATTGAATGAAGCTCCTCCCTTGTCATTTCTTCCCTCCTTCCCTTCATACCCCCTGTCTCCATCACTATTTGATTTTCCAGGCTTATGTCACAATTTACCGCAAAGTCAAGGAGGGCAAAACTCACTCCCAGGAGGATTATCCTCTTACCCTCGTTCCCTGCCTTTTCAATCCTCTTCTCCAGTGAGCTGAAATCATCAAGGAAAAACCCACTCAACGGCGAGCCACTCATGGCAATAAGGCTATCAGCCATATAGACAAGCGATGATCCTTCACGTTCAAGATAAGAGGGTAACAGGGCAAGTATTACATAAGCACCCGGATCACCATAAAAAAGACTGAAACATTCAATGAAGCTATTCTCATAAATACCCAGGTCGGCAACATAATGCCTGCTTCTTCTCTTGCCTGTAGTTCCACTGCTCAGAAAAACTTTCTCAGCCTCACGGCTGCCAGCCATAACCTTATGATTAATAAAAGTTGTAATAGGAAGAAATGGTATTTCACTTATTCCTTCCACTTTCCGATAATCCATTCCCAGTTCATTTATCCACTGTGAATAAACAGGATTGTGCACAGCCTGGAACCTGAAAATTTTCAGTGCTGTTTCAGTGAAATCTTTTTCCGTTGATATATTAAAAACACACCTTACAAGTGGATCCATCATTGAGAAAAAGTAGTTGATCCGTCGGGCTGTATTCTCCATTCAATGGTAACCTCTGCATATGGCCCATCACCGTTATCGTCAAGTACAAGGTCTATTATTCTGAATTTGACGTAGTTTTCTTTACGTGTTTCAAAAACATAAACCTGGTTCTCACTTATACCATCAGCAAAAAGCATCCATGAGTAATTACCTAATGTAAGAAGGTCATCAAAAAAACTTTTTGCATCCGTTACTGAATTAAAATCACCTGCCAGGGCAAACGATGCCGTCAGGTTTGGTGTATCCAGGTAAGCTCCCGAGACAGTTCCCTGCGCATCTGTTTTGGCATGCACGGTAATGTCCGGTCCAGGAGCTTCGTTTGTCTGCAACTCTCGTCCCTGCTCAAAAGAATAGCCAATGGCATAATACGGGCCATTACCATAGAGAGTATTATCAATGGTGAATTGACCCGCGTTAATATTTTCCGGTTCTTTATCGCATGATGCCAGCACACCTGTCATAACCAACAGGCTCAGCAGGTAAAATATACAAACTGACTTCTCCATAATTTTTATTCCTCGTCGTCCCGGATAGCTGCAATACCCGGAAGAACCTTGCCTTCCATATACTCTAGCATTGCACCTCCACCGGTAGAGACATAACTGACCTTATCAGCCAGTTTATTTTTATTAATTGCTGCCACCGAATCACCTCCGCCGATAAGACTGAAAGCACCTCTGGCCGTTGCTTCCGCAATAGCCTTTGCAATTTCACTTGTTCCCCTTGAGAATTTTTCCATTTCAAAAACGCCCATCGGACCGTTCCACAGTATGGTTTTTGAATCCCGGATTACATCTGCAAATTCTACTATTGCTTTATCTCCTATATCCAGACCCATCCAGCCTTCCTCAATGGAATCAGAGTCAGAGGTCATTGTGTTTGCCTCTGCATCAAACTTATCAGCAATAACACTGTCAACCGGCAGGTAGATATTAACTTTTTTCTCCTGCGCTTTCCTGATTAGATCAAGTGCCAGATCGAGCTTGTCTTCCTCGCACATTGAATTACCTGTCTTTCCCCCCTGTGCTTTGATGAATGTATATGCCATTCCACCCCCTATTACCAGGTTATCGACCCTGGCCAGTAGATTTTCAATTATAAGCATCTTGTCCGATACTTTAGCTCCTCCCATGATGGCTGTAAATGGTTTTTCCGGATCATGCATGACCTTATCCATATTCGCCAGTTCACTGTCAATAAGGAATCCAAATAGTTTCTCCACCGGGAAGAATTCTGCAATAATCGTTGTTGACGCATGAGCCCTGTGGGCGGTCCCGAAGGCATCATTCACATATACATCACATCCTTCAGCAAGGTGAGAGGCAAATTCTTCATCACCCTTTGTCTCTTCCTTGTAAAACCTGAGGTTCTCCAGCAATAAAATATCGCCTGCCTGAAGGCTCTCTTTCATTTTAAGTGTCTCTTTACCGATACAATCAGGAGCAAATTTGACATTTCGCCCTGCAAGCTTCTCCAGTTCAGGAATAACATGCTTCAGTGAATATTTTTCTTCAGGGCCCTCTTTTGGCCTACCCAGGTGCGACATAAGAACAGCCGAACCACCGTCTTCAACAATCTTTTTAATTGTTGGCAGGGCACCCCTTATCCTTGTATTATCCGTTACCTTTAATTCACTGCCTAGCGGAACATTGAAATCCACCCTTACAATAGCTTTTTTACCCTTAAAACTATAACTGTTAATTTTCTTCATCAGCTGTATTTTTTATGTTACATATTCATGCCTTGATGACCCTGGTATCAATAAAGGCCTGTCAATTAAATATATATATCTATTAAAATATTAAAAACCATATTATTACAACGATATACAAACCTACAATATTTTCATTAAAAATGAATCTAATTTTCTATTTTTGTTCTGATTCAAAGACATGCAAATGAAGTTTACCGGGGTAATAGGGCAGGATGAGATCATCAATAAACTAACCAGGTCGGTTAAAGAGGAAAGAGTTAGCCATGCCCAGATCTTTGCGGGGCCGGAGGGATGCGGCAAACTTGCCCTGGCACTTGCTTTTGCACAGTATATATCATGTGAGAACAAACAGGGAAACGACTCCTGTGGAACATGCCCCTCATGCATCAAATATGGTAAACTTGTCCATCCCGACCTGCACTTTGTATTTCCTGTAATTAATAAGGGATCCGGGGAAACAGTATGTGACAATTTTATTTCGGAATGGCGGGATTTTGTGAATAAATCACCTTATTTCAACCTTAACCAGTGGCTCTCATACATAGGGGTTAAGAACCAGCAGGGACTGATATATGCCTCAGAGGCAGGTGAGATAATTAAGAAACTGAGCCTTAAAACATATGAGTCTGATTATAAGATAATGATAATATGGATGCCTGAAAGATTGCATGCTTCCACGGCGAACAAACTGCTGAAGCTTATTGAAGAACCTCCTGATAAAACGCTCTTCCTCCTGGTATCAGAAGAGCCTGACCTTATACTACCTACTATCCTGTCGAGATGCCAGTTTGTGAGAATACCTTCAATTGGCAGGGAAGCTTTAAGGAAACATATTAAAGAAGCATATAAAATTGACGAACGCAAAGCAGATGTTATTGCGCACCTTTCACAGGGTAACTATCTCAGGGCTACAGAATTTATTGGAGAAAATGAGTCAAGGAAGGAAAACATGTCCAGCTTCATTGAGCTTATGAGGCTGGCATATAAGAGGAATATCCCGGCTCTTGCCGAATGGTCTGAAGAGATTGCTACAAGGGGACGCGAAATGCAAAAAGGATTCCTGAGTTTCTCTCTTTCACAGTTACGTGAGAACTACATTCTTAATATCGCAGGCAATAACGATAAACTGGTCTTTATCGAAGGAAAGGAGGCTGAATTTGCAAAAAAATTCAATCGCTTCATAAACAATAATAATATATCAGACCTGAAAAAAGAGTTTTCATCAGCCTATGGTCATATAGCAGCAAATGGCAATCCAAAAATCATCTTCCTCGACCTTGCACTCAGGGTTGCAAGCCTGATACGCTAGATCATTAATTTGCCATGCATTAATAATTGATAATAAATCAAATTATAATTAAATTTGTCAGTCCCTTAACTAAAGTTTTGTACACACCATATAAATTCACTCCCTCCAGCGGGAGATTAAAAAGAGAAGACAATGGACAGCGAGGAGAAACGATATGAGGAGGAGGATAATTATACTCCGAAAAGTTCAATCTACAGGCAGGATAATCACAAGCTGAATTCATTAAACTGGCTTTCGTACATACCCGATACAGGGCACGAAACAGATATTGTTGAGATCCGCTTCAAAAACACAAGAAAAGGATTCTATCGTAACGTAAATAACCTGAGACTTACAGAGGGTGATATTGTTGCCGTTGAATCATCACCGGGCCATGATATTGGCAGGGTATCAATGACAGGCAGGCTTGTGGATTCTATATTAAAACAGCAAAAAATAGCCCCGGAACCTGATGAAATAAAAAAGGTCTACCGTAAAGCCAAACCTGTTGATATAGAAAAATGGGAGGAAGCAATGAGCCAGGAGATACCCGCTATGCTCAAATCAAGAAAGATAGCACAAGATCTTAAGCTTGAAATGAAAATAGGAGATGTTGAATACCAGGGTGATAATACAAAAGCAATATTTTACTATATAGCAGATGAAAGGGTTGACTTCAGAGAACTAATAAAAGTCCTTGCCGAACATTTCAGGGTGAGAATTGAAATGCGCCAGATAGGTGCACGCCAGGAAGCCGGAAGAATAGGAGGCATAGGATCATGTGGAAGAGAACTATGCTGTTCATCATACCTTTCAAATTTTGTTTCGGTGACTACCGCCCATGCAAGATGCCAGGACCTTTCCCTGAATCCACAAAAACTGGCAGGTCAGTGTGGTAAACTTAAGTGCTGCCTGAACTATGAACTCGATTGTTACGTTGATAAACAGAAATCATTCCCCCCGAAAGAAGCTCTCGAATCACAGGAAGGTAAAGCATGGTTCGTAAAAATGGAAATATACAAAGGCCTTTACTGGTACTCCTTCGACAGGGATAACCCCGTCAATATGCTTGCCATCCCTGTGGAAAGAGTAAGAGAAATACAACAAATGAACAATAAGGGGAAAAACCCTCCCAAACTTATTGATAACGAATATGATAACATTGATGCTATAAGTTTCAACAACGTTGTGGGGAATGACAGTCTAACCCGGTTCGAGAAAAAAAAGGATAAAAAGGGAAAAAGGAATAAAAGGGGAAAAACAAAAACTAAAGATGAAAAAAGAAAATAACCCGGGCCTCTTAATAATAGCTTTCTTCATAACATCCTCCATACTGGTATCATGTAACCCCGGAAACATTTACACTGAAAGCGAGAAAATCCCCGGATATACCTGGAATACAGGCAATATTATCACATTCATGGCTCCCATTGCTGATACCACCAATGCATGCGACATAAATCTTGTCATACGAACAAGCAAATCATATCCTTACCGTAACATTTTTCTTTTCGTTAAAACATCATCCCCTGCCGGATACAGTATAAAAGATACCGTGGAATATTTCCTTGCTGATGAAAAAGGAAACTGGTATGGATCGGGACTTGGTGATATTAATGACTTATCCGTTCCATTCAAAACCAATGTGATATTCCCTGAAAATGGAACTTATGTCTTCAATATACAGCATGGTATGAGGGAACCTGACCTAAATGGAGTAACTGACATTGGAATACGTATTATAAAAAGAAAATAACAAAACCACAGGGTCTTGGGTAAGAATAAAATAAGGAAATGGGCTGAAATGGAAGAATATCCTAATGTTATTCAACCGCGTTTCGAAGATGTTTACAGGAAAGACCATGAACTGAAAGGAAAATGGAAACAAGACTTTTTCCGGAATAATAATCCTCTTATTCTTGAACTTGGTTGTGGAAAGGGCGAATATACAATAGGGATGGCCAGGGAAAACCCCCGAACAAACTTCCTGGGTATCGACATCAAGGGGGCAAGAATGTGGAAGGGCGCAGGGATTGCAGTTAATGAATCAATTACAAATGTTGGATTCCTCAGGACAAGGATTGAACTAATAGAATCATTCTTCGCCAATGATGAAGTGGATGAAATATGGATAACCTTCCCCGATCCCCAGCTTAAAAAAAGAAGAAACAAAAAGAGACTGACAGTGTCTCGCTTCCTAAACTATTACCGCTCATTCCTTAAAAAAGAAGGTCTTATTCACCTGAAAACTGACAGTCGTGAATTATATGATTATACCCTGAATCTTATAAGCAAAAATAACCTGGAGATTGTATGGAATACTTCCGACCTGTATTCAGAGAAAAACTTAAATGACATCCTTAAAATACGGACACATTACGAACAGTTGTTCCTGGATGCAGGCAGGAAAATCACGTATATCTGCTTCATGGTTAATGGTGCAAAACCACTTATTGAAATAAATCCTGATGATGAGTGATGATTCATTCTTTTCGAAAGTGTATGAAATAACCGGTAAAATCCCTCATGGAAGGGTTACATCATACGGGGCTATAGCAAAATATATTGCAACGGCCGCATCGGCACGAATGGTCGGATGGGCATTGAACAACTGTCATACAATGGAACAGTATATCCCGGCCCACCGTGTGGTTAACAGGAATGGACTCCTCACCGGTAAACATCATTTTGGAAATTCAACCACAATGCAACAGTTACTTGAGAATGAAGGTGCAATAATTGAGAATGACAGTATAGTAAATTTTAAGGAGAAGTTCTGGGATCCTTCAAGCGAACTGGATTAGTCTTTTGAGCTTAGAAAAAAAATCCTTAAACTTGCTTCCTTATATTTAATTTAAATAAAAACAAGTAGTAAAATTTTAACGACATGTATACAGCTGAACAGATAACAGAAGTTCTGAAAAAAGTAAAATATCCGGGGAAAGGAGACATTGTAAGCCTTGGAATGGTTGAGAAAGCCGAGCATACTGACGAAGGTATAGTAATAACACTGAAGACCGAGAGGCAGAAAGATCCCGTGGTATCATCGCTGAAGCATGCTTGTGTGCAGGCCCTGAAAGATGCATTCGGACCTGAAACTGTAATCTCTTCGATCGAAATAAAAGGCCCCGAACCCCGTGTACAGGCAAAAAAACTTGAGTCGGAGCTAGTTCCGGGAGTAAAGAATATCATAGCTATAGCATCAGGCAAAGGTGGCGTGGGTAAATCAACTATAGCAGTAAATACTGCTGTTGCCCTGGCACGGCAGGGTTATTCCACGGGTTTACTGGATGCCGATATCTTTGGCCCCTCAGCTCCAAAAATGCTGGATACAGAAAATGAAAGACCGGGGGTTAGAAGAGACGGAGAAAAAGAGGTGGTTATCCCTGTAACAAAATACGGTGTGAAAGTATTGTCAGTGGGGTACTTTGTATCTCAAAATGATGCAGTCGTATGGCGTGGTCCCATGGCATCAAATTTTTTGAAGCAGATGCTTGGACAGGGTGACTGGGGCGAGCTGGACTTCCTGATTGTTGACCTGCCCCCGGGAACAAGCGATATACATCTCACACTTGTACAGGAAGTTGGCGTTACGGGTGCAGTTATTGTATCCACACCGCAGAAGGTTGCGCTGGCAGACGCCATCAAGGGAATATCCATGTTCCGAAATGAAAAGATAGATGTCCCGGTACTGGGCTTGGTGGAGAATATGTCATGGTTCACCCCGGCTGAGCTTCCCGATAATAAATATTATATCTTCGGTAAGGAAGGATGCAAGAAACTTGCGGAAGACATGAATATACCATTACTGGGGCAAATACCTGTTATTGAGGGTATCTGCGAAAGCGGCGACAGTGGTTTGCCCGTTGCCCTGAGGGATGACGCAACGGGACAGGCTTTTAAAAACCTGGCACTCGAACTGGTTGCCGCAACAGAAGAGCGAAACAAAAAGCAGGGACCAACACAAAAAGTACAGGTTAATCATTAAATAATATGGAAGAAATTAAATTGGAAAGCCTGAAAACAAAGGTGAAAGAAACACTGGAGAAATTCAGACCTTACCTGCAGGCTGACGGGGGTGATATCGAGTTTGTTGAAATTACGGATGAACTTATGGTAAAAGTCAGACTGACAGGTGCATGCCATGACTGCCCTTTCCGTATGCAGACACTGAAGGGCGGCGTTGAACAGGCTCTTTTAAAAGAAGTACCCGGGATAGTCGGGGTGCTTGCTGTCTGAGCCTGTCTTTGTCAAATTAAAAGCTGTAAATATACTATTTGCCAGCTTTGACAGTTAATACAATAAACTAATTGATTTGGGAAAATATCTTAAGTCAAATAAGGTTCTTATTATGCTGGCTGCCGGCCTGATGGCAGCCTCATGCTCCGTTGAAAAAAACACAAGCCTGAGTCGCTTTTATCATAACCTCACCTCTGATTACAATATCTATTTTAATGCCAGTGAATCATACCGGGAAGGTATAAACAGGATAAACGAAGCCTACAAAGATGAATATTCAACACTGATACCCGTTTTTCAGTACAGCAATCAGAGTGCCGCAAGGACAGCCACTGGGGATATGGACAGGGTAATACAAAAAACATCCAAGCTGATAAGCCTGCACTCAATGACGGCAAAACCTGAAATGGGTAATAATGAAAACCTGAGTGATAAAGAGAAGGAATTTTATGACCGTAAGGAATATAATGAGTGGGTCGACGACAGCTACCTGTTGATGGGTAAAGCCTACCTGATGAACCATGATTATAACAATGCAAGGATTACTTTCCTTCATAATATACGTGAAACCCATGATGAAGAGATGCGAGCCAAGTCTAATATATGGTTAGCCAGAACATCTAATGAATTGGGAAACTACGCAGAAGCTAACAGGCTCCTTACAGAGATGAACCCGCAGCCACTGGCTGATAAAACAAAGGCAGAATATTACCTTACCCTTGCCGATATGAATATCAGGCAGAACAGGTATGAAAGAGCAATTGAAGCACTTTCTGAAGCCCTGGATAATATATCAGTCAAAAAAGACAAAAACAGGCCTGCGTACATCCTTGCAAGGCTTTACGAAGAAACGGGAAACGGAGAACAGGCTACCAGATACTATAAGGAAGTACTCAGGCTTAATCCTCCCTACGAAATGGAGTTTAATGCAAGGATAAGCCAGGCCGGGGTCTTTGATGTTGAATCGGGAAATATTAAGGATATAAGAAAAGAACTGAATAAACTTTTGCGCGATGCAAAAAACAAGGAATACCGCGACCAGATATACTTTGCCCACGGTAATCTCTCAATGCGTGAAGGTAATACGGAGGAAGCAATAGAATATTATAAACAATCTGCATCTGCCAGTACCACTAACAACAACCAGAAAGGAAAGTCCTACCTAATGCTTGCTGAATACTACTTCGACAAACCTGATTACCTTGTGTCACAGATGTACTATGACAGCACTGTTACTTTCCTTGAAAGGGATTATCCGGGGTATGATGATTATTATGAAAGATCTCTTAACCTTAATGAACTTACAGCTTACCTTGATATCATCAGTACGCAGGACAGTCTTCAGTATGTTGCCTCACTGAGCACATCCGAAATTGATAATATTATAAACGGCATCATAAGAAAGATAGAGGAAGAAGAAAGACTGGCCAGCAGGGCTGCGGACGACAGGTACAATATGGGAGAATTTTATGAGAGCCAGAGAAGATTCAGGGAAAGGACTGATGTCGGCGGGCAGTGGTATTTCTATAACCAGCCGGCTCTTACTTTCGGGAGGACTGAATTCAGGAACAGGTGGGGAGACAGGGAGCTGGAAGATAACTGGCGGCGACGAAACAAATCTACTACAGGTGCCATAAGCAGCTCCCTGGATGGAAGCCAGGAGCAGGTAGCAGAAAATGTTGATCCTGAAACAGATATTAAATCAAAAGAGTATTACCTGCTTAACCTGCCATTGAATGATTCCCTCATTGCCGTATCCGATATAATGATAGCTGACGCACTCTATAATTCAGCACGTGTATATTATGAGAAATTTAATGACCGGGAAAAGGCAAACGAGGCATACAGGAGTTTTATGAACAGGTTCCCCGGCAACTACAAGCTGCCGGAAGCCCTTTACAACCTCTACAGGATAAATGAAGATGATGATCTGCAACTGGCCAACGCATACAAGCAGCAGCTACTGGAAAAGTACCCCGAGAGTGAATATTCAAAGATATTGTCTGACCCCGGCTACCTGGAATCAAAGATGAAAATTGAAAACAGGACTGAGGAAATATATAATGAGGCTTTCAGGGAATGGAAAAACGGGAACTCAGCAAGAGTAATTCAAATATGTGGGAATGCAGAAGAAGAATTCCCCGATTCAGAATTGTTACCTAAATTCATGCTACTGAAAGCATATGCAATGGCTCCCTCTGTCAGCGAAAGAGCACTCAGGGATGTACTGGTAGAAATAACAAACCTGTATCCCGGAACAGATGAAGCAGGCAGGGCTTCAGAAATGATTGCCTATCTCGATCGTAAAGTGCCCGAACTAAAGATCGAGGAAGATATTGAAAAAGCTGTGCATCTGTATGACACTCTGGATACAGCACCTTTCAGGTTCATTATGATACTGAAAGATGAAGCTCTTGATATGAACAGGTTAACTTTTGATGTAATTAATTATAATATTGATAATTACACCAATGCGAATTATAATACACGAGGCGAACTTGTAGATAATGAATACATAATGATAGCCGTCGGGCTCTTTGAAGACATTCAGTCTGCTAAGGAATATTACAACAATTTCATACCCTCGGATATACTCAGGACCGCGGGGCAGGATGAAATACTTACATTCATTATAAGCTCATCCAACTATGACAGTCTTCTGACTGACGGGGACCCCGGCAGATATTATCTCTTTTTCAGGGAAAACTACCTTAAGTGATATACCTTTGTACAGGTATTTTCATTTTAATTTTTCAAGCTATGAGAAAAATACGGATTCTCTGGACCGATGATGAAATTGAGATATTGAAGCCTCATATAATTTTCCTGACCGAAAAAGGTTATGAGGTTGAAACATGCTCCAACGGGAACGATACCATAGACCTTGTAAGTGCCAATAACTATGATATAATTTTCCTCGATGAGAATATGCCGGGAATGAGCGGTATAGATACCCTGAAACAGATAAAACAAATAAGGCCTGGCGTTCCGGTTGTGATGATCACAAAAAGCGAGGAAGAGAATATCATGGATGACGCGATAGGATCACACATAGCCGATTTCCTGATAAAACCCGTAAAACCAAACCAGATACTCCTCTGCCTGAAAAAAAATACTGACAGCAGCAGGATAGTGACCGAAAAAACAACGAGTGGATACCAGAGTGATTTCAGTAAAATAAGTCAGCTGATAAATGAAGCTGATACTCCGGATAAATGGACCGATATTTATAAAAAACTAGTCTACTGGGATATACAGCTGGATAAAACCACTGACGCCAATCTCAGGGATATATTCCTGATGCAGGAACAGGAAGCAAACAACGCTTTTTCCCGTTTTGTCTCCTCAAATTACCTTTCATGGACAGGCAATGATGGAGACAAACCTCTGATGAGTCATTCGTTGATGAGAGAAAAAGTATTCCCGCATCTCGATAAAACGAATAAGCTGTTCTTCATAATTATAGATAATCTCCGTTATGATCAATGGAAAATAATATCAGAAGAGCTGACATCAATGTACAGGATTACCGATGATTCCGTATATTTCAGTATCCTCCCCACAGCAACACAGTATTCAAGGAACTCTATTTTCAGCGGACTGATGCCTTCTGAGATCCAGAGATACTACCCTGACCTGTGGGTATACGACGATGAGGATGAAGGCAAGAACCAGAATGAGAGTGAGCTGCTTAAAAAACAACTGTCGCGACTTTCTCTTGATATCAAGTGGAAATATCACAAGATAAACAGTAACGCAGCAGGCAAGAAAATTAATGAAACCCTTTCCGATCTCTTTGCCTATGACCTTAATGCCCTTGTATATAATTTTGTTGACATTATCTCCCATGCCCGAACGGAGATAGATATTATCAGGGACCTTGCCGGTGATGAGCCTGCATACAGGTCTCTAACCCACTCATGGTTTATACATTCAACCCTGTTTGAATTGCTCAAATATCTCAGCTCGGAAAAAGTCAGGATAATAATAAGTACCGACCATGGTACTGTGAAGGTAAATAACCCTGTTAAAGTAACAGGAGACAGGAACACATCAACAAACCTGAGGTATAAACTGGGCAGGAACCTGGATTACAAATCGTCTGAAGTATTTGAGATTACTGATCCACACAGGGCCGGACTTCCAAAATCAAATATTTCCTCCAGGTTTATTTTTGCCCGTAACTACGATTACCTGGTCTATCCCAATAATTATAACCATTTCGTAAAATACTTCAGGAACACCTTTCAACATGGAGGCATATCAATGCATGAAATGTTGATTCCTGTAGCAGTACTTGAACCAAAGTGAGCATAAATCCAGTACCCCATTTACCCATCATTCCACGAAAAAACCAATTATATTTGCACAGTAGCATAAATTAATTCCTCGAAGATACATGCTTATAACAATTGAAAATATTGATCAGCTTGACAGGGCCGCGGAAGAATTTATCAAACATACTGAAGGGAACAATATTTTTGCTTTTTATGGTTCAATGGGGGCCGGTAAAACAAGCCTTATAAAAGCCATATGTAAAAAATTGGGAAGTATTGATACGGTCACAAGCCCCAGTTTCACACTGGTGAATGTTTATAATACCGCTGATGGCGATACAATTTACCATTTTGACTTCTTTCGCATAAAAACAAGCACTGAAGTTTTTGATTTTGGCTTCGAGGAATATCTTGATTCAGGAAAAAAATGCTTCATGGAATGGCCGGAAAGAGTAGAATCCTTATTACCAGCGGAAACCCTGAAGGTTTATATTACTGTTAACCCGGACAACAGCCGTGTGGTCAAACTGCCCTGCTAGGAAACCTCCGTCTCAGCCTATTATTTATTGCCACAGATCAATTATTTTTTTAACTTTGGTTTCGTTAAATAAAGCCCGGTATATGCAGGAGAAACAAAAAAAGGAAAAATATATTTCCAGTACAGCCCTTATGCCCCAGGAGGAACTCCTCGAAACAGGTCTGAAGAAGAAAAAATTGAATATAGGAATCCCGCGTGAATTCGATGAGAATGAAAAGCGTGTTCCCCTTACACCCGAATCGGTTAATATCCTGGTGGAAGAAGGCAACAACATATATATCCAGGAAGGTTCAGGAAAAGGAGCCAACTTCTCTGACAAGGACTACAGTGAGAACGGTGCACAGATAACCAAAACAGGTGATGAGGTTTTTAACTGTGACCTTATAATAAAAGTCGCTCCTTTCTCTACTAAAGAAGTTGAAAAGCTTCGTGACAGAACTACAGTCTTGTCATTTCTCAAAGTACTGAAGCAGACCAAATCTACCCTCACCGGTATGATGCAGAAAAATATTACCGCCGTAGCCTTTGAAAGGATCAGGGACAAGCATGATGAATTGCCTGTTGTGGAATCAATGAGTGAAATCAGTGGTGTCACTGCTGTACTCATTGCTTCGGAATACCTGAGCAACAAGTACGGAGGCAAGGGTGTTATGCTGGGTGGCATTTCAGGAGTAACACCAACCGAGGTGATTATAATCGGCGCCGGCACTGCCGGGGAATATGCTGCAAGGGCTGCCCTGGGTCTCGGAGCTGAAGTAAAGATATTTGATAATTCCGTTCACAAGCTGAGAAAGTTCCAATCATTGCTCGGACAGAGGCTTCAAACCTCCGTATACCATCCACAGGTTCTCAATAAAGCACTCAAATCAGCCGATGTGCTTATCGGGGCAATAGAGATAGAAGACCTGAGACCATGGTACCATATAACAGAAGATATGGTCAGGAAAATGAAAAAAGGATCCTTCCTGATCGACCTGAGCATAGATAGGGGCGGATGTATAGAAACAATGGAATGCCGGGATCTTAAAGACCCCGTTTACGAAAAACACGGTGTGATACACTTCGCAGCATGGAACCTGCCCTCCAGGGTGGCCAGGACCGCATCTATAGCATTGAGTAATGTGTTTACTCCCCTTATACAGGAGATGGCTGACCAGGGTGGGTTGGACACAATGCTTAAGAGCAATACCGGCCTTACTAATGGTGTTTATATATATAAGGGTATACTTACCAATGAGACACTGGGACAGAAATTTAACCTGTTATCGAAAGACATTAACCTGCTGCTGGCAGCATTCTGAGACTATCCATATTGTAGGCTGGCGATGCCACCTGTCACTTTAAACCTGACAGGAGTACCCAGAACCAGTGCATTGTTATCTTTAATATGACCTGCCGGAAAACCGAAAGCAAGTGGATATGAATATCCCCCAACACTGTCCATTACGATATCCCGTATATCTGATGAATATTTTACGTCAGACTCCCTCATATCTGTTAAGCCTCCTATTATTAATCCCTTGATATCTTTCAGAATACCTGCAAGAGAAAGACCCGTTATCATTCTGTCAAATGAATAAAGATACTCCCCGCACTCCTCGATAAATAGTATCTTCCCCTTCAGGCAGTCTTTTATACCGGTGCCCATAAGATTGCTAATCATTGACAGGTTTCCTCCTGTCAAAATGCCTTGTGCTTGTCCTTCCCTCATCGGTTCTGCCTTCCAGTCATAATCCCGTGCTCCCCGGAAAAGTACTTTCCGTAATGTTTCCAGGCTTTCAGAAGTGGCATTGTTCTTATGATAATTAAGAGGCATTTCACCGTGCACAGTACTTATGCCTGTTTTACAGTTAACGAAAAGATGCAGGACTGTTATGTCACTGTATCCCACTATCCATTTGGGATCTTTCTTAAGGGCCCGGAAATCAATATTATTTATTATCCTAGATATTCCGTACCCTCCCCTTGCACATATTACAGCTTTTATCCCGGTATCATCAAGTGCTCTCTGCAGGTCGCCCAGGCGTTGTGAATCGCTCCCGGCAAATATTCCATGCTGTTCATACAGGTGTTCACCGCGGGATACTCTAAGTCCCCATGATTCAATTGTGGTAATTGCCTTTTCGATATCGTCCTTCCTCACAAGCCCTGCAGGGGCAACTACGGCTACACGGTCACCATTTTTCAGTACAGGTGGTTTGATCATCTTTTTCATCATTGCATAAAGATAATAGGTTTTTTATGGAATAATCCAGTAATCCATTATTGACTCTCCCCGCTGGCGCAGGTCTCTGACCTGTGCCGCGGGGCTCGTCGAG
>CAZSJH010000034.1:0-604 GCA_964607105.1 uncultured Rikenellaceae bacterium
AAATGGGAAAAATAATTGGTATAGACCTTGGTACAACTAATTCATGCGTTTCAGTGATGGAAGGGAACGAACCTGTCGTTATACCTAATAGCGAAGGGAAAAGAACGACTCCATCCATCGTAGCCTTTGTTGAAAATGGTGAACGTAAGGTCGGAGATCCTGCCAAAAGACAGGCAATAACTAACGCCAGCAAAACAGTATATTCAATAAAAAGATTCATGGGTGAATCTTACGACAATGTAAGTAAGGAAATTACCCGGGTACCCTATAAAGTCGTTAAGGGGGATAATAACACACCAAGGGTTCAGATTGATGATCGTAAATACTCGCCCCAGGAAATCTCCGCGATGGTATTGCAGAAGATGAAGAAGACTGCTGAGGACTACCTGGGCCAGGAGGTCACGGAAGCCGTCATTACCGTTCCTGCATACTTTGATGACTCACAACGACAGGCAACTAAAGAAGCCGGAGAGATTGCAGGATTGAAAGTAAAAAGGATAATAAATGAGCCTACTGCAGCAGCTCTGGCATATGGTCTTGATAAAAAAACAGAAGATCTCAAGGTGGCCGTTTTTGACCTCGGTGGAGGTACTTTCGATATTTC
>CAZSJH010000034.1:614-22462 GCA_964607105.1 uncultured Rikenellaceae bacterium
ATTCGAGGTTAAGTCTACAAATGGTGATACCCACCTTGGCGGGGATGATTTTGATGAATTGATAATTAACTGGTTAGCAGAGGAGTTTAAGAAAGATGAAGGTGTGGATCTGAAAAGAGACCCCATGGCACTACAGCGACTCAAAGAAGCAGCTGAGAAAGCCAAGATTGAATTGTCAAGCTCTACGAGTACAGAAATAAATCTGCCCTACATAATGCCTGTTGATGGCATACCCAAACACATTGTAAAAACTTTGACAAGGGCGCATTTTGAAAAACTTACCGATTCACTGATACAGTCAGTTATCGAGCCATGTAAAATTGCCCTTAAAGATGCAGGACTAAAAGCTTCCGATATTAACGAGGTATTGCTTGTTGGTGGTTCAACACGTATACCTGCCATCCAGGAAGTTGTTCAGAAATTCTTCGGCAGGACCCCATCAAAAGGTGTTAACCCGGATGAGGTTGTGGCAATTGGAGCAGCAATACAGGGTGGTGTTCTGACAGGTGAAGTTAAAGATGTACTCTTACTCGATATTACACCCCTTTCACTGGGAATAGAAACTATGGGTGGAGTAATGACCAAACTGATAGAAGCTAATACTACTATTCCAACCAAGAAGAATGAAACATTTACTACTGCCGCTGATAACCAGCCCTCTGTAGAAATACACGTTCTCCAGGGCGAAAGGCCAATGGCAGCAGGTAACAAAACAATCGGAAGGTTTCATCTTGATGGTATTCCTCCTGCACCAAGAGGTATGCCGCAGATTGAAGTAACCTTTGATATTGATGCAAACGGTATACTTAACGTATCTGCTAAAGATAAAGGTACAGGAAAAGAGCAGAGCATCAGGATTGAGGCCTCATCAGGACTCAGCGAAGATGAGATCAAGAAAATGCGCGACGAAGCAAAAGCCAACGAAGAGGAAGACAAAAAAGCAAAGGAAAGGATCGATAAAATAAATGCGGCAGACAGTATGATCTTCCAGACAGAGAAACAGCTTAAGGAATACGGTGATAAGCTTCCGGCAGACAAGAAAGAACCCATAGAAAAAGCTCTTTCAGATCTCAGGGAGGCACATAAGAACCAGGATGTAGAAGCCATTGATAAAGCTCTGAATGACCTTAATGCAAAATGGCAGGCTGCTTCTGAAGACATATATAAATCTGCACAGGCAGAATCACAGCAGCAGGCTGGACCACAACAAGGCCAGCAATCCGGAGGAGAGCCGGGTAAAGGAGGCGATGATGAGGTTACAGATGTCGATTTCGAAGAGGTTAAATAATTTGACCCTGAACATATAAATAATTAAACACTCTGATTTTTTCAGAGTGTTTTTTATTTTTACACCACCAATAATCTAATATTTATGAAATATATCTACAGACTTATATTATTCCTCACTATCATACTAACACCTTTCTGCACATTAAGCCCTCAGGAGCAACTCAACAGGACCGATGAAAATGGGATGAAACAGGGTCACTGGATAAAAAAATACAGTAACGGGGAGCTAATGTACGAGGGTTATTTTACCAATGATAAACCCGTGGGTGAATTTAAAAGATATGATGAGAACGGAAACCTGACATCCCTACTTAATTATGCAAATGATAACGATACAGTCTTCGCTCGCTTTTATCATCCGAATGCTTATATTGCCGGAAAAGGTAAATATGTTGATCAGAAAAAAACGGGTGAATGGTTGTACTACTCTGATTATGTTAAAGATCATCTTCTAATGAAATGCTATTACACCAATGGTCATATTGATGGGATAAGTATAAAGTACCACTGGAATGGGGAGCTTGCTGAGAAACTGGAATATAAGGAAGGTGTTAAATCAGGTGAATGGAAGCAATATTACACCGACGGTATCTTATCACTCGAATCATCATATTTGAATGATAAACTTAACGGGGAATTCAGATCATGGCATACCAATGGCTCAAAAGAAATCACAGGACAGTACAGGAACGATGTAAGAATAGGATTATGGCATTTCTTTAACATAGATGGAACACTGAGAAGGGAAATAAAATACAATAATGGGATTCCTGAGAACAGGGCAGAACTGATAAGGGAAGAAACTGAATACCTGGATAAACTGGAAAAGGAAGGCGGGAAACTTAATGACCCTGAAATTACAGGGATAATCAGGTAATAAGCTTTCAGCCCGGTTTATAGTGATCTGTCTACATATTTTTCTTTTTCAACTTATAATATAATTGGTAATGAGTGATAAAATTGACAGGTATTCACTAAGTGAACTCCAAAATATCGTCAAAGAATCAATTGAAGAAAAACTACCTGGATTTTACTGGGTAAGTGCAGAAATATCAGAGCTGAAAATAAATTATTCAGGGCATTGTTATTTTGAACTTATTGAAAAAAACAGGCAGGAAGATATCAGGGCAAAAGTAAGAGCCATAATGTGGGCACAGAAAGCCAGGCTCCTCCTGCCCTATTTTGAGAGCATGGCAGGTCAACCTTTATCCGAGGATATAAAAGTATTACTGAGAATCAAAATAGAATATCATGAAGTCTACGGTTTAAGCCTCGTAATATATGACATTGACCCCGCTTATACCATTGGTGAAATGGAGCTCAGGCGAAGGCAAATAATAAGTCGGCTTGAGTCAGAAGGTGTAATTAATCTAAATAAAGAACTGCCATTTCCGATGCTGCCGGTGAGAATAGCCGTAATTTCATCAGAACAGGCAGCGGGTTACTCTGATTTTACAGATGAGCTTAAAAGTAATGACTATGGTTATGTATATAATACCAGGCTTTTCAGGGCCATTATGCAGGGTAAAGAAACTGAAGCATCAGTTATTGCTGCCATAAATAATATCTTCGAAGAAATCAAGAACTTCGACCTTATTGTAATGGTAAGAGGAGGAGGATCACAGGCCGACCTGAGCTGGTTTGACAATTATAATATTGCCTACATAATTACACAGCTGCCCTTACCTTTTCTTACGGGCATCGGTCACGAGAAAGATCTTTCAGTTGCTGACATCGTAGCCTACAAGTCATTTAAAACACCTACTGCTGTTGCAGATTTCATAATAAAACAGAGTCTTAACGCAGAAGAATACATCCTGGAATTAAGAGAAGCAATAATCAATAAAAGCCGGGAAATGGTAAAAGTGAACAGGACGATTATTAACAGGATAAGTATCGGTATAGCCCCAAAAGTAAGGTCATCACTGAGGAATAAACAAAGCCTGGTTAACAGGTCAGCTTTACGGCTTTCAGGCAGTACACATTCATATATCTCACACAGCCAGGCCAGGTTAGATGCAATTCAAATAAATATCGGTAATAGAACACTGAAACATATCCAGGATAAAAACAGGCAGATAGCTAATCTTGGTATAAGACTTAAACCGGCATTAAACAGATATAAGCATCAAAAACAAACAATTTTGGACAATTTTTCCAGATCAATTGATTACCTTAGCCCTTCCAGAGTACTGAAACGCGGTTATTCAATTACTCTGTTCAATGATAAAGCTGTCAGATCATCGAATGAATTGAAACCTGGCTCCGAGATAAGTACGGTATTACATCTTGGCAGAATAGAGAGTAGAGTATTTGACCTGAAGAAAACTGATAAATGAGTAAGGGGAAGATTTTTCTGATAAGTCTGTTAATTGTTGTATTATATGGAGGCCTCTATGGCCAGGATACATACTTTCCTTTTTGTTACAAGTATAATTTTAACGAAAACCATAATATCATACTGGTCGAAGACCTGTATTCAAGGGCATTGGGATATTTGAACAATGCTGAGGTGGACAGCCTTGAATTTACTTCCACCCAGATGAAAAGCCTGTCGTTACAATATTTACCTGTTTATGATGGTTTATTTCATAACCTGGAAGGGATAATATACTATTTCAAAGGTGATAACAGCAGAGCCTTGAAACATTTTCTGGAGGCTCTTACAATTTATTCGGAACAGGAATACTACAAGGGGGTCAACAAATTACTTAATAATATAGCAATAATATTTGCTCTTGTTAGTGATTACCAATCGTCAAGAAAATACCTTATACGTGCCATTGAAATAAATGAAAAACAAGGGATGGATTATTATGATATCTTCAGTTATAACCTGGCTGAAGTGGAATCCGAACTTGGCAACTATCATGAATCTATTGATATACTTAAAAAATTACTCCAGAAAGAGGATATTAATTTGAGAAATATCTCTCCTGTTTCTATTATTGGACTGATTATCAGTGGATATAACAAGACAGGCAATAGTGAAGAAGCTGAGAGCTGGATAAACAGGGGCTACCTGGCACTCGATGATAATCCCTACAACGATATTGACAAGCTCACTTTTTATACATCCGTTATGGAGTACCTCCTTAATAAGGGTGATTATGAAAAAGTAATAAGTACATCCGATCAATTTAATATTGATGAAAGATACATGTTACCTGATCAATATGATCATCTTGAATACCTGTGCAAGGCTTATTCAGCAACCGGGAATTTCGATAAAGCCTGGACATATGAGAATATTCTAAGTGAAATTCATGAAGACGATGATATACTTGACAGGGGAGAAATTATAAATCTCCTGATGGTGGAGTATGAAGAAACCAGAAACCAGAGACTCCAGGAAAGTATCAATAGTGAGATACAACTTAACAGGACCCGGCAGAATTTGGCTCATAAACTAATGATAATCTCTTTCACCATCCTTATTGCTTTTATCATACTGTTTATCATATTACTGAGAATAAGAAAAATCAAGAATAAATATAAAGAGGCGTTAAGTGTCGAAACCGAAAAATTTGCTGCTGTTAATCGCGAATTACAGAAAACAAACAGAGAGCTTGAAAAAGAAAACAAATTGCTCGACACCCTTATATCAGTATTTGCACATGATCTGATCAATCCTTTCCAGGCTATTCTGGGATTCAGCAAATTAATGGTTGATGACTTTGAAGCACTTGATAAAGATAGCATGATTGAATACAGTAGTATGCTCAGTGAAACATCTTTTCAATTAAACCAGCTGCTGATAAATCTCCAGAGTATTGCTACCATACAGGGCGGCAAGGATAAACTTGAGATGTGTAATGTTCATCTAACACCTGTCATACATGATGTCGTTGCATTATATAAGCCTCTGGCTGAGAGAAAGAAAATAAATATCAAGACAAATCTCGATACCGAACTTAATGCCTGCGTAAACCCCGATGTATTAAAAACTGTCATGCGTAACATACTGAATAATGCCATAAAATACAGCCATACAGGTGAGGAAGTAAGAATATATGCCGGTGAGAAGCATGATCATATATATATATCAGTGGAGGATGATGGTGTTGGGATGGATGAAGAAATACGTAAAAATATTCTGAAAGGGAACTATCTCTTGTCCAGGCCGGGTACAGGCAGTGAAAAAGGAAGTGGGCTTGGACTGGCAATATGCATTGACCTTCTTCAGATGAACAAGGGAGACCTTGATATAGATAACAGCAGGGAATACGGTACAACCGTTATAATGAAAATAATGAAAGCTGGTGCTTAAGAACGGCTTACATATAATCGCTTTTATTCTCCTTGGCTTAAATTGCCATGGCCAGGTCAGCATTACCGATAGTATATTGAACATTTTACCGGATATGCATGATTCAGTGAAACTTAATGTCCTGAAGAAATATGCGCTTAATGAGCAATACAAATCTTTGAGAACCAGCCTGGTTTATGCAGATAAAATGATGGAAATAGCCAGCAGGCATAACGATCCAAAGAAAATAGCAGAGACATGGCACATATACGGTAACCTTTATACTTCATCCGGATTACTCGATGATGCTGAAAAAAATTACCTGAAAGCATTGAGAATATTCGATAGCCTTAACCTGAATGAAGACAGGGCATCAATATTGCATAACCTTGGCCTGGTGTCTTTCAAAAATAAGGATACTTTAAGGAGTATAAAATACTATGAGAGATCAGTTGATTTAAGAAAGAGAACACTTGATTACAGAAGAGTAGGTGATGAACTGACAACCCTTGGGGAAACATATCTTGCATATAAAGACTATGATAACAGCAGGAGATACCTGCTTGAAGCACTTGAATATTACAGTGGAATAGATAAATACAAAAGAAAAATGGATGCCTGGGCATTCCTCTTTGATAATTATTATGCCACGGGGCAAAATGAGGGGAAGCAATGGATAGACTCGATGATAATTGAAAATGAAAAAATCCAGTCATCCGTTTATACAAACATGATCAATCTAAGGTTATGCAAATATTACTTTGTAAATGATGAACTGGACCTAAGCGCTTCTTATATTGACAGCATCAATTTTGACCATGTATATGAATATGAATTTATTAATCCCATTGAAATAATTTATACACTCTCTGAAAGCTACAGAAATCAGGGTGATGACAGACAGGCTTTAAACTTCAGGCAATTGTACCGCAAACACCGGTCGGACCATACTAAAAGGGAAGCTCAGAACCTCGTATCAAACTATAACATCAGGTTAAGCATCAGGGCATCAGAGGAAAATATTGAATGGTCCCGGCAACAAAACGAATTGATAGTTAAAAGAATAAAACTTGAAAGGATTATTTCGCTTACTATCTACCTCGCTCTCATCATAACTATTATCATGCTCATTTATCTCTTGTACAACCTGACATCCATCAGGAAAACAAATATAAAACTGGCGCAAAGAAGGACCGGACTGCAGGAGGCATATGATAGGTCTTCCCGGTATAAAGAAAGAATACTCAATATAAGGGAAAACAAAAGCGACTTCTTTTCAATTATCTCATTAAAACTCAGTAAACCTTTCCATCACCTGACTACTAGACTATCAGAAATAAGCGAATACCTTGAAAATCATAATAAAGACCTCAAGCTTAAGACATTCATGGAAAAACTATATAGAGATTCTTCCGCTATCGAGAAAGGTCTGGGAAAGATACTCCTCTGGTCAAAACTGCAGAGAAGTAAATATATGATTGAACAGGAAACCTTTAACCTGAATGATTTCTTACACGAGATTCTGCCGTCGCTTCTGGGAATAGCGCTGAAAAAAGATATCAAGATAAGATTTGATATTGACCCCGATATAAAAATAAAATATGATAAATTTTGTCTTAAAACCATATTGACAATCCTTACAGAAAACAGTATTGAACACTCGCCACCCAGGACAGATATAATTATAAGAGCCGAAAAATCAAATTCAGGATGCATACTGTCTGTAACTGATTTTGGAAGCGGTATTCCGGATGACCTGAAAGAGAAAATATTTGATATAAGCAGGGTTAAGAATAAGAATGCTTCAAATGGTAGTCATAAGATGGGACTGGGTCTGCTGATAGCCAAACTTATGACAAAAAAGAATCATAGTACAATTCACCTGGAAAGTAAAAAGAAATCAGGAACAACAATATATATTCATATTAACAATACTGATGACAGAAAAGAAAACTGATAATAAACCAGGCTTTAACAAAGCAATTGAAGAACTGGAAAATATCCTGGAACAAATAGAATCAGGGGAACTTGATGTTGATGAACTGTCAGGTAAAGTGAAGCGAGCTTCTGAATTACTAAGACTGTGCCAGGATAAACTCAGGGATACTGAAGAGGAGATAGATAAAATTATCAATGATATGGAATAAAAAAAATCAGGACTTTTTAGTGCCCTGATTTTTCCCTAATGTCCCTAAACCTAAATCCCAGAAAACAAACTACTGTTGTTATTGTGTGTTACCTTCTGCTATTTTAACGTAACAAAGGTATTAATTGTTGCAATAATCACCAATGAAAATTGAACTTTTAACTTTTTTTTAATATTTACTTTCCCTTTTCAACACCCAGGACATCTTTTATGGCCTTTTCAAAGGTGTCTTTTGGCAAAGCACCCATAGCCATCTGGGGCTGACCATCCTTCGGTACAAATAAAAGTGAAGGAATACTCCTGATTCCAAAAATAGCAGCCAGTTCCTGTTCTGATTCTGTGTCTATCGAGTAAATATCAAGTGAACCGTCATACTCTTTCGACAGTTCTTCAAGAATAGGAGCAACCATTTTACATGGCTGACACCAGTCAGCATAAAAATCAATCATGCAAGGCTTGTCACCTTCAAATTTCCACTCCTTGTTTTCTTCGTAATTGAATACCTTTGTTAAAAAAGTGTCTTTAGTTAAATGCTCTACCATAATATAATTCTTAAATTGTTTCTTCTTTAACGTCAAATACTATACCGTTGTTCAAATACTTACAAAATAATGACTTTTTGATCATTAAATTGTAATTTTGTCATATATTATGAACAAATCGTCATATTTAAATATGAACAGATGTATATCTGACAGTATTTTCAGGCTGATATCTGATTCTGCACAAGAATCGGGGGTTGAGGCATATGTTATCGGAGGATATGTACGTGACTGCCTGATGGGACGTAATTATGACAACAAGGATATTGACATTGTGGTTATTGGAAGTGGTATAGATCTTGCAAAAAAGGTTGCGGCGCACATATCTTCACGCATAAAGGTAACGGTTTATAAGAATTTTGGCACAGCTATGTTCATGGCCAGGGGACATACCATTGAGTTTGTAGGGGCCAGGAAAGAATCGTATAGCAGGGATTCACGAAGACCCATTGTTGAGGGCAGCAACCTTGAAGATGATCAAAACCGGCGTGACTTTACCATAAACGCTATGGCTATCAGCCTTAACAGGGAGACTTACGGGCAGTTAATAGATCCATTTAAGGGTATTGATGATATAGAGAATAGAGTTATACGAACGCCACTTGAACCCGGGATGACATTCTCAGATGACCCGTTGAGAATGATGAGGGCAATCAGGTTTGCTTCCCAACTTGATTTTTCAATACACCCGGAAACATTTGAATCCATAAAGAAAAATTCCGGACGAATCTCAATTGTATCCTCTGAAAGGATTACGGCCGAGTTAAACAAAATATTGCTCAGTCTGAAGCCCTCAATCGGTTTCAGCTTACTCTATGATGCCAGGTTGCTGGGAATAATACTCCCCGAGGTTCATAGGCTGAAGGGTGTTGAAAAGAAGGAAAAACATGATCATAAGGATAATTTTGAACACACCCTGCAGGTTGTTGACAATATCAGTAAAATATCTGACTCACTATGGTTACGTTGGGCGGCCCTTTTGCATGACATAGCCAAGCCGGTAACAAAAAAATATGTGGAAGGTACGGGATGGACATTCCACGGACATGAATTTATCGGATCAAAAATGGTTCCCGGTATATTCAAAAGACTTAAGCTTCCTATGGGGGATGACATGAAATACGTCAGGAAGCTTGTTGCACTTCATTTACGACCAATAACTCTTAGCCAGGAATCGGTGACTGATTCTGCTGTAAGGCGATTACTTTTTGATGCCGGTGATGCAATTGACGATCTTATGATGCTTTGTGAAGCTGATATAACTTCAAAGAACGAAAAGAAAGTCAAACAACATTTGAAGAATTTCATGATTGTAAGGCAAAAGCTGCTTGAGATTGAGCAAAAAGATCATATCCGGAATTTCCAGCCACCTATAGGCGGCAATGAAATAATAAGAATGTTTAATATTAAGCCCGGCAGGCAGGTAGGTTATTTAAAGGACAGCATAAAGGAAGCCATCCTGGATGGGATTATCCCAAATGACTATGTAGCAGCAAAGGATTTCTTGATTAAAAAAGCTGCCGAAATGGGTTTAAAGACAGTTTCCGGATAATATTATCTGACACTCAGTCCTGCGGTAACAGGAAGGTGATCACTGAATCCACCCTCATAATTATATCCCCACCATGTACCAAAAGGCCTGGAACCTTTATATGAAACATCATCGGTCAACAGAACGTCATCCTCAACAATCCTGAAGCTTTGTCTCTCATAAAACAGTCCTCTATCTGATTCATATAATGGTGCTGATATTATTATCTGATCAAAATGATACCATGTCCCCTGGTATTTATAGCTTCCCATTTCCTTGTTTACACTCGAGGCTGTATTTATGAGTATATCTCCCTGTTCATCTTCCGGGTTCATAGTGGCACCCAGGATATCTCTTACCGATTCTGAATATGGTTCATCATTCATATCGCCCATTATTACTATTTTTCTTTCCAGGCCAAGACTATCCATCTTATCTCTCAAGTATGCTGCCGCTATCTTTCTTCTTCTATCTGATGATATAGCTCCTCCCCTCCTTGATGGCCAGTGACAGACCAATACATCAAGTGTGTCATTAACGCAAACAAACCTGCTGTAAAGTACAGCTCTTGTACTCATGAAAGCACCATCGCTATTTAAGGGACACCATGATGCAGATGATATCAGGCTCATTTTTTCTTTCCTGTAAATAAGAGCCGTATTAATACCTCTTTCATCCCTTCCTCCGGAAATAACATAACCGTAGCCCTCACGCGAGAGATAGGTTTTATAACACAGATCACGTAGTACATCATTGCTCTCAACCTCACACAGCCCTATTAGATCAGGTGTCTTCATATCATTGCCTGACAGGGCTATTACCTTGAAAATATTATTCAGTTTTTTGTAATATTTATATGAATCCCATTTCCGTGGAGAGATAGGCAGGAACTCATCATCATCAAGATTACTGTCTATTGTATCAAAAAAATTCTCAACATTATAAAACATTATCTGCAGGGCATTTTTTTGTCTGCCCTGCTTTTGATCATGGATATAGCCTGTTGTAATAATAATTATCAGAACAGTAATCGCAACGATAATGAAATTATTTTTCTTCAGCATTTTCACCAGTCTGTTTCTCATAAGCGCCAAGATCGGGACCTGCGTCCTCTAATCTGCTTTTTCCACGTAGATCATATGGTGCCATATCCGCATAGTAGTGTGATCCCCGGTCTACCAGGGGTGAAAGTGTGTCCGGTCTGAAGTCATAGTCAGTCCAGCTTATAAACAGGGGATCTGAATTTAAGATACAATCCTGATAGGTGTAATCCTGCAGGTCATCACTCTGAATAAGGCAATTAAAGAACTCTATATTAAGTTTCTCCCCATTATTACTTTCCATGTATATTTCAGATTTCTTACGGCCCGTAATCACAGAATTGTAAAATCCTGCCTTTATCAGCTCACCTGTATATCTCTCTTCATCGTAATCATAGAAATCACTGATGTACACTGCCGGGCTTACACGGTTGGAATAATCCCAGTGATTTGCCAGTGTGCACTGAATAAAATTGTAGTCACCGCCTAATGCCAGAAAGGCACAATAGTATCCACAGTGCGCGATGACCACATTTTCTGCATATATGCTGGATCCCAGGGAAGATAATCCACTTACTGACATATGAGCGATGATCAGGTTTATTAATTCAACACCAGGTGACGGATCTTCTGTCCCGAGGTTACCTGAATGCAAACCTGAAACAGCATTTTTTATGCTTGCATTCCTTATAATATTCCCTGTGCTTCCGTTAAGAAAATATAATCCATTCCACTGGCCGGGTATATCTGAATACAATGGTTCAATCCTGTCAGAAGCAAAAGTAACAGATTTTTCAGGTGTGCCTTCAACAACAAGTGAACCGGCCACGTACATGGTTGAGCCCCTGTGAAATAATATTTTCGCTCCTTCGGTTATGGTAAGCACATGGCCCGTATCTACCAGCATTGAATTATAAATAACGTAAGGCTTACCCTCGGTCCATGTTCCTGTTCTCACCGTTGCTGAATTTATCAAGTGAATATCCTGGCCCCAGGCAATGAGGTTTACATCCTGGATATTACCCCTGATTTCAAATTCAATGGAATCGTTTATCAATACCGGGTTATCCTGATCGTTAGGATCAATTAAAGCATCAATAAAAATAAAAAGGCTGTCAGAAGGGGCTATCTCTATTTTATTGAAACTGATCCCTGGAACACCATCAACATTTAACCTGAAAGGTGAGCTGTCTCCCCCGGCTAGATGAATCCTGTCAATGAGCAACCATGACCTGTATGGATTTATTATTCTAAGCTCCCTTGTTACAGTTCCAATGCTGGTAAAAACCGTATCAAAATGTACAGTGTCCTCTGAAAATACAAGTCCCGGCAGTCCACCTTCGAAAAATCTTTTCTTTTCGCATGATGAAAAGCATATAAATATAAGCAGTAGGAATAAATAAAGTTTATTCATGAATTATATGCAGCTCGCCCTGAGCATCAGTACTGGTTTAGCCAGCGATATCTCCTGGCATTTTCGCCAAATTTTACAGCAAATGACAGTTCATGTGAACCCTGACTATGTTTTCTTATATCCGTAAGTGCAAGATCAAAGGCATATGCAAAATAGAACTTGTCATACCTCAGTCCCATCATCATTATCAACGCATCCTGTGTACGGTACGATATACCTGCCCAATAATCTTCCTTGTAATATATTCTTGTAGTGATGTCCATCTGGGCCGCCTTTAATATCATATCTGATGTTTTGATAAGTGCTGATGGTTCAAGTATCCATTCGTTTTCAACCAGCGGGATTTTCACTCCTCCTGTCAGAAAGAAGTGTCCCAGTTCCGTCCGCGGGTTTTTTGCTGTATTGCCCAGAGTGAGTGTTCCCCTGAACAATTGAGTTGCGGAAAACCCAAAGTAATATTTCGGGGATGTGTAACTTACCCCAAAATTAAAATCCGGTATAAAAACGACCCTGTCATAATTATTCAGGAACTCATCGTTTATATCAGCCACTATTGCGCCATCGAGATCTATAGCAAACTGGTAAAGTGTAGAAGCCAGTCCGAAAGACAGCTGAGAACCGTATCTTCCTACTTCAATATGATAAGCATATGTTGCCGAGAAGCCTGTTCGACTAATGATGCCATTCCTGTCGTTAAAAATGTAAGCACCCAGGCCAACCCTGCTTGGCCTGGTCGGCTTGACTATCTCTTTCCTGACATTCGTTGATTTCTGTATATAACTGTTCCTCAGCCATCTCGTCTGGAAGCTGACGGCATATGTGCTTGGAGAAGAAGGCATTCCCAACCATTGCTCCCTTGCAGTCAGGTTCAAGGTGGTATACCCGTCATTACCTGCATATGAAGGATTTATTAAAAACCCATTCATTATATACTGGCTATACATAGGAACCTGCTGGGCATTTACTGATGTACCCAGCAGTATTCCACATATAATGATCAGTATTCGTTTGATATTTCTCATATTGACACAATAATTAGTCAATTTTATCTAATAATAGTTATAGTTCCTGTTCTGGGAACGGATCCATCACCAAGGTCAAGTATGTAGTGATATGAATCCACAGGAAGGGGTTTGCCCTTATATGTTCCATTCCACCTGTTCTCGTCCAGGTTTTTAGCACTGTAAACCAGCTGTCCCCACCTGTTAAATATCTTTATCTCGGCATCCGGATAAAGGTTTATATTCCTGATCACAAGGTAGTCATTCTGTCCATCCACTACCCCTGGAGTTATCACCTCGTAAACTTCCAGACAATTATCCCCGATAAAATCTATCGTTATTGCAGCCTGCGTCCAGCATCCATTGACATCTGTAACCTGGACTGAGTAATATCCGCTTAATAAGGAGGAACGATCTTCTGTGGTCGCACCATCATCCCAGAGAACATTATATGGCATCACACCTCCTTCTATTGTCAGATCTGCCGATCCATCGGACACGTCAGGGCAAGATGCATCAGTAACAGTGTATGTAATATTAATTTCATCAGGCTCAGTAAGATTGAATTCGTAGGACTCAGAACAGCCCGATTCATCAGTTACAGTAATAGTATAATTACCTGCTTCAAGACCGGAAATGTCCTCATTTGATGAAGAAAAACCACCGGAACCATCCCAGCTAATAATCAAAGTACCTGTTCCCCCGGTCACACTTACATTAATATAACCGTCTGTTTCCCCATAACAACTCACTCCATAACCATTATAATCCGATACGCCCACAGGTGAAATTAAAATCTGAGGTGGTTGAGTTATAATTACATCGAATGCAAAAATATTGCAGCTATTAACATCTGTAAGATTCATAGAGTACGTGCCTGCTGAAATATTATTGAGGTCTTCGTCAGTGGATGTAAAACCATTGGGACCTGTCCAGCTGATCAAATAGGGCTGTGTACCGCCGCTGATTGTCATATTTATGAATGCATCTTTCGCTCCGTAGCAACTGCAATGATTAACCTCATCCAGTGTGTATGACAATACATCCGGTTCGATAATTGTAATTACAGTATCCCTCCTGCAACCGTTATCATCAACAACTGAAATACTATAATCACCGGAAGCGAGTCCCGTAAATTCCGCTGAGGGCTGGTAAGGAGCACCATTAAAACTATACTGGTATGGTTCTGTTCCACCTGCACCGCTTATTCGTAATACTCCATCCGACAATCCATTGCATGTTATGTCAGAATGCTCATCAACCACAATATCCGGCAAAGCATTTATAGTAATTAATTTATCATCGGAATCATCTTCAAATAATCCAGAAACCGTAAGGGTAAGTATTACTGATCCTGCATTGTAATCAGCCGGACCAAAGTTATAAGCGGGATTATCAACTGTGGCATCATCGAAGCTTCCATCACCGTTACTGGTCCAAAGCACAGGACCTCCGGTCGCAGAAGCATCGGTAACTGTATATGAAGTTTCTGAAGCGCACACGGTATCGTCAGCTCCGGCATCAGCCTCCGGTCTTTCACTGATAGTCAGTTTGATGGTATCACTCACCGGAGTACATCCAATAACAGGTGTTACATCCATGAACAGCTTAACGCTGTCACTATCTGTTGCTCCCAGTGTGTAAGTTGGGTTTACCAATGTCGGATCATCAAATACACCATCACCCGTTGTTCCCCATATTACTGTTCCATTTTCTACTGTTGCACCATTCAGGGTATATGATCCATCATCTATGTAAACATAATCATCAGGACCTGCATAAGCAAGCACGGTATTTGTATCACTTACGGTAACTGTTGCTGTTCCAGGCGTACTGTTACCGGCTTCATCAAAAGCAATCACATTAACAACATTCGGTCCCAGCATACTGCAGTCAAATGTATTAATGTCTATTGCTACTGAAGCAATGCCACAGTTATCAGATGATAAAAGAGCATCGAATACATATGAGCTGTCTATTGTAACAGAATTCCCTGCGCCGATATATACTGTGGTATCCGTAGTAAACAGCACAGGTACAATATCATCAGTAACAGTAATATAGGTATAACATTCCGTGGAATTTCCGCTTCCGTCAGTTACTGTCAGGGTGACTTCTGTTGTCCCTGCAGATATAACTGACCCTGCAGCAGGCTGTTGCGTAACAACTAATGCCGGGCTGCAATTATCATATGCAACAATCTCAGCTCTCAGGTCAGGCAACAGTGTTTCACAATTATTATCAGCACTTATTGTCCTGTCACCTGCACATGTGGTTATTACCGGTCCCGCATCATCTACTACGCTTATATTGAAAGTACATGTTGCCGTATTGCCGCAATCGTCGGTTGCTGTATACGTAACTATACTGGTTCCTATACTGAATGTACTTCCCGGAACATGACTGCCGGTGAAGTCTGCCAGGCTGCAGTTATCTGTTGCAGTTGGCTCAATCCAGTTAACCACGGCATCACAGGTCACCGGGTCTGCTGACACCACTATATCAGCAGGGCAATCACTTATAGCAGGATCAGTATCATCATTAACCGTTATTGTCTGTTCTACGTTAATTGAGTTCCCACATTCATCTGTTACCGAATAGGTCCTTGTTATTGTTTCGGGGCAGGCATTACCGTCACTTACCTCACTCACGAGGGCTATTACCGGTACTGTACAATTATCTGATGCATCGGTAACAACAGATATGTCAGGTGCAGGCACATCAGCAAGACATTCTACACTTATAGGTACAGGATTGCTTGCAGTGGGAAGTGTTAAATCATGTACTGTAATTGTCTGGTTTACAGTTATTGAATTCCCGCATTCATCAGTGACTGAATATGTTCTTGTAATTATTTCAGGGCAGGTATTCCCATCGCTTACATCACCTGCAAACAGCACCACCGGTGAAGCAGTGCAATTATCAGATGCATCCGTTACCACTGAAATATCAGGCAGAGGCACATCAGTCAGGCATTCTACATTTACAGAGGCAGGGTTGCTTGCAGTGGGTGGTGTTATATCATTTACCGTTATTGTCTGGCTTACATCTATCGAATTACCACATTCGTCAGTAACCGAGTAAAGTCGTGTTATTATCTCCGGGCAGGCATTCCCGTCACTTATATCTTCTTCAAATGCCACCACCGGCGATGCAGTACAATTGTCAGCTGCATCTGTTACCACTGAAATATCAGGTGCGGGAACATCAGCCAGGCATTCCACGATTACTGGCAGCGGGTTGCTTGCTGTAGGATCTGTAAGATCATGTATAGTAATTGATTGTTCAATTATTGAGGAATTCCCGCAATCATCTGTTATTGAATATCTTCTGGTAATAAGCTCAGGACATGTGTTACCATCGCTAACATCTTCAACAAAAGCCACAGTTGGAACTGCCGTGCAATTATCTGTAACACCGCTTATCACAGAAACATCCGGAGCAGGCACATCTCCAGGGCACTCTGCTGCAATAGCTGCCGGGGTATCTGCAGTTGGGGAAGTAACATCATCAACAATAATTAATTGTTGCACTGTTATAGAGTTTCCACAGGCGTCAGTTACGGAATAAGTCCGGGTTATCGTTTCAGGGCAGGCATTGCCATCACTGAGCTCACTCACAAAAGCTATAAGAGGTGCACCACAATTGTCTGCTGCGTCTGTTACTACTGTTATGTCAGGCAGGGGCACTTCATCTGTACACTCAACATTTATTGTAGCAGGGTTGCTGGCAGTGGGTAGTATTTCATCATCCACCGTTATTGTCTGAGAACATGTCTGGCTGTTACCATTGTCATCCGTTATCTGGTATATCCTGGTAATAACTTCCGGGCAGCTACTGCCATCGGAACTCTCTGACAACATAATAAAACTGTCAGGGTCTATTTCGCAATTATCACTTGCCGTACCACCTGCAGCCGTAAACTCGGCATATGTCAGGTAGGCCGGCTGTTCAGAAATGTCACATATTGCTGTCAGATTAGCAGGGCATATTATCACAGGCGGGATATTATCTTCTATGCTAACTACTATATCTTCTGTAGCCGAACACCCATTGTCATCAATAATGGTAATTGTATATGTCCCTCCGGTTAGCCCTGTCTGATCTTCATCTGAAAATGATAAACCGCTACCATCTATGGTACTCCATACATAGGTATATGGTTCCGTACCTCCAGTAACCGAGATATCAATAGCTCCATCGGAGTCTTCCCTGCATGCCACGTTGGTTACCAGATAATCTATTATTATTTCATTGGGTTGTGAAACATTGAATGCTTCATTGGTAACACATCCAAGGGCATCTGTAACATTAACGCTGTAACTACCTGCCGACAGACCGCTAATATTATCTGTTGTTTCACCACCGGGCGACCATACAAAAGTATATGGAGCAGCTCCACCTAAAGGAGTAATAGTTATTGCTCCGTCATCATAGCCAAAGCATGATGGTTGTGTTATAACAGCATCAATAGTATAGGGAGCACATGCATAAGCAATGCCGAACTGCGTTCCAAGTGTTGATACTCCATTTGACATGAAATCTCTGTAAATATTTGGAACACTCGCAGTAACATGATTACCATCAAGCACCCAATCCAGATTATTTGTCCTGGACAGGATCCTTGAATTAATGTTCAGAGGATAACTCGAGAAGTTGGTCGCCAGCAGATCAAGGTTGTAGTTGGCCGCATTAAACCCGTTGGCCGCTGTAAAGTTCCAGTATCCTTCAGTAAAATGGTACAGGATATCTGTTGTGCCATCAAGTAATGGCAATCCGTCCGATCCCGGATCGGCAGGTATAAATTCAACTATCACTGAGCCGGGGTTAACTAAAAGGTTAACATACAGTCCGGCCGGATGATAAGAACCGCTTATACCAACAGGGAAAAGAGTGTTCCCAAATGAATTTATCCACCTTTCCATTCTTCCTGTAACAATGCCTGAGATATGTGTCAGTGAACCGACACTGGCTGCACCGGTGCCAATAGTTAAGATATTGGAACCTGTGACAATATTTAGGCCGGCCATCTGAAGGTTATTTGCAATGACCACATTATCTGAGAGAACCAGGTCTCCCCCGGTGTTTAAATATAGCACATCATGGAAAGTCTCTGCTCCTGTTATTGTCTGTTCAGTAACGCCGTTATAAGTTACAGCTGAGGAACGTGGGATAAAGGTTGAGCTATTATTGGTCCAGTTCCCGGCTATACTGATTAGATAATTGGATGGGCTTACATCCAGGGTACTGGTACCGTACAAAAGAAGATCTCCTTCTATAATAATCGAATTTGTAAGTATTTTTGTACCGGCATTCCCGATATGGAGATCATAATATATTGAATTAAAGGGTGTTTTTATTGCCTGGTCAGCACCATTATAATTTATAAGGTTACTCTGGGCAAAAGCCCTTAAAGCGCCTGTTGCCAGCAATTCACCTGTTATTTCAAGGATTGAATTTTCATAGTTTACCCACGTGGTTGAGGCATCACCACCAAGAATATCCCCATCCAGTGTTATTTCCCCATGGTTGCTTAGAAATACACTGCCTCCCATAGTAATATCTCCGGAACTTACTGTAAGCCTGGCCGTAGAAGATATAGTCTTATTCCCTTCAGGAATAGTTATTCCTCCAACAATGGTCCCCTCCCCTGCTATCTCAGTATCCAGTCCATCCAGGGTCAGGTCACTATCTGACCCTCCCTGGTAAGTACCGTCAACAATAAAATAACCATGAACAGTAAGAGGCAGGTTATTATAGTCCACTACAGCTCCCTGTTCAATAACAAAATTATTTACTGCAATATCGCTTGCATTCCTGAGAGTAACAGTATGACCTGTATTTATTCGCACGTTACTTGTTGAAACAGGCACACAGGCACAATCCCATGTAGAAGGATCATCCCAGTAACCGCTCTGGACACTCTCAATAACATCATATAGTCTTACTTCGAGTTCTATCGCCGGGGCCTGGGGACAACCCGGCAGCAGGGCCACCACTGAGACAGTCCCCACTCCAGCTGCATCCCAGTCAACTGTAATGCTGCTGGTACTACCTCCCGAAGCCTGTGTTCCTCCTGTTACGAACCAGGTATAGGTATAAGCTGTACGGTTGGGTACCGAATAACTTATTCCGGTTGAATATTCAGCGAGGTTAGTATTACCAGTAATTGCAGTGGGCGCCACCGAGTGTAATGTTACCGGCAACACCACGGCTGCTCCACTGGTGCATGTATTTGTCTCCACCACTGTAACAGTGGCATTGTCCATACCGGTGGCATTCCAGTCAACTGTAATGCTGCTGGTATTGTTACCGGAAGTAATTACTCCACCGTTTATTGTCCATTCATAAGTGTTTGGCGGGTTATCAGTAACGGAGTATACCACCCCTGTTTGACCGGCACAAACATCAGCCGGTCCGCTTATTGCTGAAGTGACAGGTTTGACACAATCAGTATCATCTCCAAAAGCATAATGGGCAGGCATTGTTTGAAGGTTGCTCCTCCTGGCTATAACACCAAAAGCATTAACATGTGTTCCCGGTGCCTGCCAGTCAGCTGCTTCATCCGTTCTTGTAAGTAGGCGAGTATTTACATCTATCGGAAAAGATGTAAACCCGGTACCGTATAATCTAAGGCTGTAAGTATTACTTCCCAGGCTGAAGCCTTTATCCGCATTCAATACCCAGTAACCTTCAGTGAAAGTATTAAATATTGTAGTCCCGTCATCGTCAAGGGGTAGGCCACTGTTCCCGGGGCCATCCCCGCTGAATTCAGCTATAAGAGTACCTCCTGAGTTGAGCCCGTTAATATTTATTACCAATCTCTGGTAGTCTGTATTACCCACAGGGAAATCATGTGTTCCGGTATTGTTAATCCAGCGCTCAAACTTACCTCTGATAAATCCCCCGAAATATGATAAGTTACCAAGTTGTCCCACACCTGTTCCCGTTCCGAGTGTCAGTTTACAATCAGATGTATTAATCACACCATTGATCATAGAGAGAGTATTCTCAATGATAACATCATTGTCCAGTACCAGTTCACCAGAGCTTTTATTCAGTGAGAAATTATAAAATGATTCGACCATTGAGTTGGCAAGGATCTGGTTTGATGCACCTGTGAATGATACCTGCCCGGCACCCTGATCAAAGTAAGAATGGTTAGTCCAGTTACCCCGGATATTTATATTCAAATTATCACTTACGAGGATGGCCGAATTATATATTTCCAGATCCCCATTAACCACCAGGGATCCCTGTAAGGTCTTGTTACCGGCGCCTCTGAATTTGAGATTATGGTATGTTGCAGAAGAAGGTAGTATAATATCCTGGTCACCGAAATTATTGTACTCGACGGTATTTCCTGATGATGAAGCATTCAGTATCCCGTTTGCCATAAGGTTTTCGCCAGTGGCAAGGTATGAATTATCATCGTTAGTCCATACGGATGTTGTTGAATTTAAACCTGTTAAATCCCCTGTAATTTCAATCTTCCCCTTATTTGTAATTGTGACAGAATTACCAATGCTAAGGTTTCCAATTACTTTAAGGTCGCTTGATGACAGGATCACGGTATTTGCACTCACTATTAATTCCCTGCTGGCAAAGCTGGTATTTATCACACCGGTTCCCCCTAAAGAATCGCCATTAAAATATAAATCTCTTGCACCGGAATCATCTGATGTATAAGCGCCATAAACCAGGAACTTACCATTTACAGTAAGAGTCTGGTTTCCGGCATTCAGCACTCCACCTGTTTCAATTGTCAGCTTATTGATTGTTGCATCTGATCCGGACAAAGTAACAATAGTTTCGGATGAGATTATTGCATTATCATTTGGACCTGGCGCTACACCTCCTATCCAGGTTGCACCGTCACTCCATATTCCTGACATTAAGCTCCTGAATGTTGTCTGTCCATTTAATGAAAGGGCGAATACATTCAGGACTGAGAATAACAGAAGTAGTTTAAAGATATGGCTTCTCATATTTTCTTAGGTCTGCAGTTACAGAATAACATATAACACTGAGTGATTAACAAGCATCTGATCCTTAGTCTAAACAATAGATTATCAGCTTGTTTATCAATCACAATAACAGTTAATTTTTTCAATTAACATAAATTATTTTATTTCAAGGATATACCTCATTTCTATTGACAGGAAAATTACGAATTAAGTTGCATCCTGTTATCATGGCAAATAGTGCATTTCAAACATTTTATACACAATATGATAAAATTATACTAAAAACCCTTACAGGGCAAATATTTGTCGTTTAAATAATCCCGATCCCTGTGACAGGGGCATGATCCTGTTAATCGATTTAATTATCTAATATTCTGACACTTATAATCATAAGGCAACAGAAGTAATATTTATCCAAAAATATTTTTTCATGAATAAAATATTTGGGCTATATTTGCACTCTCATTTTGGGTGGTTAGCTCAGCTGGTTCAGAGCACCTGCCTTACAAGCAGGGGGTCACTGGTTCGAATCCAGTACTACCCACCTCCGCCCGCCATAGCTTTAGCGACGGCGGGTTTTTCATTTTAATGGCGGGCTTCGGCGGGCAAAGCCCACAGAAATATCAATTAATAGCTTGCTTTTGTAAGGGGGTGGAAACAAAAAGCCA
>CAZSJH010000035.1:0-15129 GCA_964607105.1 uncultured Rikenellaceae bacterium
ATATATTGAAGCTTCAAAATCAACCATCATACAAAGCTCAAAAGGTATTTTCGTAACTATTGGAGCATGGATGTATTTCAGGACCATTCCTGAAAGCTTCCAGGTAATAGGGGGTATAATAACCATAATAGGGGTAGTTATCCTAATAACTGCCAGGGACTACCAGGGAATAAAATCAAAAGGCTGAGGCTTCTTCCTTCGCTGCAGCCTTTGCTAAAGTTACGGCTACCGTAGAAAGCTTCGGAGGGCAAAGAAGGTTGACGCTGAGGCTGAGATTTTGTCCAGCTGTGTATGTTTTCACTAACGTTTGGTTACAGTTTCTGTTTCCTGGTGTTATAAATGAAAATTGTTTATCCAACCAGGCTAAATATTACTTATCACAGCTCCACCATTTGAACAATATTCCTTAACTTTCAATACCAAAAAAACAAGTTATACCCAATAAACAGACAGATAACTTCGAGAATTATTAGTAATTATAGCAAATAATTGATAAAGACAATGAAGAAACTGATAATTAATTATTCTATTATTCTGTTTGCAGTAATGCAAATTGCTGCTCAAAAATGTTATACCGACAGTCCTTCTGATAAGATCACTTTTTCCTCCGGGTGCACGGTAATTACCATATCAAAGGGAGATAGTGTTTTTTTCGGAGGCAATGATGACTATAACGAACCTGATTCATACTACTGGGTAGAACCAGGTGACTCATCCAGATATGGAGTAATCTGGATTGGTACACCGGATAACCCCCAGCAGGGAGTAAACGAAAAATACCTGGCTTATGATGCAAACGGACTGCCCAGGATAAATGTTAATCCTCACACTGAGAGAATTCCTGTTCCCGGGGAATACCATAATTACTGTATGCAGATAATGCATGAGTGCTCAACGGTTGAGGAAGTTATAACCTGGGTCAATAATCATCAGCGATATCCTTATATGCATGACCAGCTGCATTTTGCAGATGCAACTGGCGATGCGGTAATAATCAGCGCCGATGAAGATGGTGAGATAGTATTTACGAGGAAAACACCAGGCGACGGATTCCTGGTCTCCACTAATTTCAATGTGGCTAATCCTTCCAATGGTTTTGGTTATCCCTGCTGGCGTTATGAATCAGCCAGTGAATTAATGGAACAACTTATAGAGAGGCAGGAACCTATAAGCTACCTGGACGTTACAAATGTTATGGATGAAGTCCATGTAGAACAGGGTGCCAGCTGGACAATTGAAACCATGGTAGCTGACCTGATTAATGGAGTGGTTTACATTTATTATTTCTACCAGTACGACCGACCTGTGGTACTGAATGTTAAGAACGAATTATCCAATCCGCGTGAACCCGGTCCACTCAGCCAGCTCTTCCCGCAAGAAGTGCAGCAGGAAGCTGCAAGGCGATATGATAAGGCTAGTGTTAATCTGAAAATAAACTGGATTGTAGGTATATCCTGGCCGGCACTGATATTAGTCAGTTTATTATTATTATCAATCATCAGAACTGAAGAAAAAAAAGGCCTGGCCTTCTGGATAACAGCTGTGGTAATTCTTGGCCCGGTTGCATTAATAGTCAGATATCTCTCTGCTAAAAAATCGGAAACTAGTTATACCCGGATTGCCATAATCGAAACCGCAGGCAACCTTATTCCTCTGATTATATCATATACTGCCGCACTTTCAATCTTGATTACAAGTATGTTATCTGGATCAATTGCCTGGCATTTTCAGATTATAACTATGCTTGGACTGCCTTTAATTGTGGCCCTGGTGTTCCATGTAGCCTTACTGGCTCCTGTAAGCAAGAGGAATTATGGCAGGTTTGTACTGGATCGTATTCCCCAGGTATTGATAACCACATTTATCGGTTTGGGTGGAATAATTCCGGTAGCGATGCTTCTAGTGAATAAAAGTCTTCATATGTCTCTTTTGTCACCCCTCTCTCCCATCGCGGTAATGACCTGGTGGGCAATTGTTGTTCTGGGCGCCCTGCCGGGAGGACTTTTTATTTTTATTTTTGAACACTGGGAGGTGAAAAGAAATTACCGTTCATGGTCAGTTCTTGAAGGCACTGAGGGAGAATTTATTATTCCTTCACTTAAGAAAGTCTGGTGGTGGATCCTTATCAGCATTGTAATTCTTTTTGCCGGAATGGTTGCAGGAGCCATACTGGCGAGATAATTATAAGTTAAACGCAACATGAAGGATAAGTATGAATTTAGTCATCCGGATTAAGGAAATAGAAGGTCATTGCTCTGTTTATGTAGTAAATGACAGTTTCAAGCTTATAGATGCTTATAAACTTGTCACAGAAAAACCAATATGCATGCATGCACTTGCAGCATTGCTCCCCTATTACAATGCATTGAGGGTAACACCTACTGAGAACTGGGGACTGGCAGGAAAAGATAGTAAACAGAATGCATATATCCAGTGCCTTGATGACCAGACATATACTGATGATGGCACAACTATATTTGAAATTATCAGAGAGGAATCTTAGGATATAATTTTAAAAAGATTTTCATAATTTAGTAAAAAAGTCGACTTAAAAATTTAATATCCACCTATTTAAATGATGTAACTAAATGCATAAAAAACAGAAAGACAAAATTAAGCCTGCCATGCTGGTGATTGATATCCAGAATACTTTTTTAAAGTATATTCCTGACGAGGACAAAGAAAATGTAATGACCATGATCAACTACTATATTGAAATGTTCCGGCAATATAATTGCCCTGTGATAAATATTTATCACTACAACAAAGATAAAGGACCGGAACAGGGGACTCAGGAATTTGAATTTCCCGCCTCGGTACCAATTAAGCCTGAAGATCCAAGAATAATTAAAACATATCCTGACAGTTTTAATAAAACAGAACTTGATAAGGTCCTCAGGGAGAAAGGATGCAATACCTTATTTCTTTCTGGTTTAAGTTCTGTCGGTTGTGTACTGGCAACGTGGCTGGGAGCCTTTAATCATGATTATAAGGCCTTCCTTATTAAGGATGCAATCATGAGTCATAACAAAAACTACACTAACAACATTGAGCTTATGTTCGATGCTGTAGGTCATGATGTAATCAAGTTAATACTTGATAATGCATAATAATTTTATACACATAAAAGCTTATGAATTATTAAAAAAACATGAATTTATTAAATAAATTAATTCAATCAAACAAATGACCAACACAGAAAAATTTAATCTTCCAAAAAACCTTGACTGGGTACTGTTAAGTAGCGCAAGCGGATTACTCGAATTTGACTGTCCCAGCTGCCTGAATAAAAACAAGGTAGATACAGCTATTTTTAATACGAAATCTCATGAAGATAGTGAGGAACTAAAGTTACTGGATAAAAAGTTTGGCTACACAGAGAAAAGTCTGGTAATAATTGGAAATATCATTGCAGGTGGAATAACGATACTGGTACTATTTGCATTATTAGGAGATGTGATTGGAGAATCAGAATACAGGATCTTAATTTATCTGGTTGGAATTCCTACGATGTTTTTCTTATCAAGATTTATTATAATGCTCTTTCGAAAGACTCTTCCTGCATGGCTCTACAAATGTAAGAACTGCGGTGAATGGATTATCCTTTCTTCCAATGGTATTGAAACCCACCTGGCCAGGGCAACTTCTGCTGAGAAAAAAAGCAAACAGGAGAGCTCTGCTCCCGGAGACGAAGAAGTAATCAAAAAGAGTCCCAATGAAGCAGCGCTATGGGATTTAAAAAACGGGGATAAGAAAGCTAAAAACGCAGCTTCACTGAGCTTAATCAACTCCAAAGATCCTAATGCAGTGAAAATCATTCTGGAGCAAGCCCTTAAAGAAAATGCTGAACCAGAGAGCAAATCATTTCTGGCAACCTCAATCAAAGATGATCTTTTAATGAACCTGCTGATAAATCATAAGAAGGTAAGAACACCGGAATCTGTAAATGCTTGCATTGATGTTCTTTCTTCCGGAGACGAAAAAGTTATCAATCATGCCGTAGTCATGCTCGGAAATCTCGCCAGCAAGAAAGCAATTGAGCCATTGGAAAAGCTTCAGAGAGAAGGTTATTCAGGATTAAAACCCGGGGCGATTGAAAAAACAATAAAACAAATAAAGAAGAAAAATGGTATGCCTGTTGAATAGGTATCTTATTTATATACTCATTTTATATTCACTAATCGCGTACAACCTGTCAAATGTCAAGAATGTTTAAAAAAGCTTCAATATAAGTTTTTATTGGAATGTTTTTTGATGAAAGTAATTTACATAAGTTAATTGTAAAATTATGAAAGCTATACTGACCTTTCTATTAATCAGTTTCTTTCTTCTCTCAGGCTGTTATCCATTTAATCGTGACTATGATTTTGAATATGAGACCATTATCACGGATATACCATCCAATCTTGAACGATTGAACACGGAGTATGATGATTATAATTCAAATCTTCCATACCCGTATGCATTTTGGGATATTTATTTTTCTACAAACAGGAATAGTACCGGAGATAATTTTGACATCATCTGCAAATCTATTGACATTTCTTATCATAAGAAAGATGACATATTAAACTTCTCTTTTCCTACAACGGATTGGTATAACTCATTCCAGAATAAATTACTACCATTGATCAATACTCAAAGCGATGAATATGGTCCATATTTTTTCAGCGGACCACATGGTGTGGATTACTTTTTTTACTCAAATAATGAAGCCGGAAATTTTGATCTGAAATTTGTTAACAGGGACAGACTTGACTGGGGAACTTATAACGGACAGGAACGACTTTATGGCCCACATAATATGGATTTGATAAATTCTGATTATGATGACTTATACCCGACAATTAACCAGGACACTTCAAAATTTCTTTTCTGCAGTAACAGGGAGCATGATCAGTTTGATATATACACGGCAGACATAAATACTGAGAACCTTTCCCCTGAGTATTTGGCTGACACAAACTCAATCCTAATATCGAAGGAAGAAGTACTGTCCAGCAGCTCTAATGACAAATGTCCCTCAATAACAAACAATTTGCTTGTTTTTGTATCTGACAGGGATGGCGGGTATGGCGGCTATGATCTTTATTACTCATTATATACGGGCAATCATTGGGGTGATCCTGTCAACTTTGGGGAGAAGATTAATTCTGAATACGATGAATACAGACCTATTACTTTTACCTTCAATAAGTTTGATTTAATGATTTTCTCATCCAACAGACCGGGAGGTAAAGGGGGATATGATTTATATTCTGTAATAATTGAGGATTTAATTAAATAGTCGATATTACATAGATATATACCCCGGTGGCTGAGTATATTTACCCTGTATTAAGCAAAAAAAATCAGAAATGAAAATTGCAGTTGCCCAGTTTCAACCAAAAGACGGGGATAAGAAATATAACTTATCAGTAATAGATAAACTGACTGAAAAGGCAAAATCCGGGGGAGCGGATTTAATCACTTTTCATGAAATGTCGATCACGGCGTATACCTATACAAAAAACCTGAACTTTCAGAAAATTACCGAACTGGCAGAAAGCATCCCCTTTGGACAAAGTACTGCGAAATTAATGGAGATTTCAGGCAGGTATGATATGCCCATCCTTGCAGGATTGGTGGAGAAAGATGATGGGAAAATATTTAATGCTTATTTATGTGTTTATAAGGAAAAGGTAGTTGCAAAATATCGAAAACTCCACCCTTTCATCAACAGGTATATGTCTGCCGGTGATGAATATATGGTTTTTGATCTCATGGAGTGGAAATGCGGTATTTTAACCTGTTATGACAATAATGTCATCGAAAATGTCAGGTCAACAGTGTTACTCGGAGCTGAAATTATCTTCGCGCCTCATGTAAGCTGTTGCACTCCTTCAACCTTTCCCGGGAGTGGTTATGTTGATGATAAATACTGGCAGAACAGGGATAAGGATCCTGCATCCTTACGATCGGAATTTGACGGTCCCAAGGGAAGAGGATGGCTGATGAGATGGCTGCCGGCCAGGGCTTATGATAATGGTGTGTATTATGCCTTTACTAACCCCATTGGTTACGATGGGGAACAGCTGAAGAATGGAAATTCTATGATCCTTGATCCCTATGGTGAGATACTCACTGAAATCAGATCATTTGTAGATGACATAGCGATTGCGGAAGTCACAAAAGAGAAGTTAACCCTGGCAGGCGGCTACAGGTACAGAAACGCAAGAAGACCCGATCTTTACAGATCAATAATCGGGCAGGAACATGAGTCGTATACAAAACCAATATGGTTGAAGCAGGATGAATAGACAGGAATGAAATACCAGAATATAACAATATGAAAATAACCTGAAATATTGAGATAATTATGACCGGAAAAGAAACTAAAGCACTAATAGTATATGACTCCCTCTTTGGTAACACTAAGAAGATTGCTGAAGCTATTAACGAAGGATTGAGCAATCAATATGACTCAAAGTTGATGAGCGTAAAAGATGTGAAATTCACTGATCTTAAGAGCATTCAAATGCTTATTTTAGGCTCCCCCACTCACGGAGGAAGGTATTCAGAACCGGTGAAAGCATTTTTTGATACACTCCCGGACAAATCACTGGAAGGGATTAAAGCTTCCTCATTTGATACCAGTATACCGGTTGATGATAAAGGCTGGTTTATAAGGATGCTGATAAAAATGTTTGGTTATGCAGCACCGCGTATTTCTAAAGAGCTGTCAAAAAAGGGAGCCCGTATCATGGATTCTGAAACATTCTGGGTACTTGACAGAGAAGGACCATTAAAAGAAGGTGAAACAGAACGTGCCAGAAAATGGGTAGCCGGTTTAGTTCAGTAATATTTTAAGTATTAAAAATAAATAATGCCGTGCTGGAAATACCCGAATCAAAAACAATCAGTTTACAGGCAGATAAGATCCTGGTAAACAGGACTATCGCGGAAGTTTTCCCTGCAAGCAGTCCACATAAGTTTGCATTCTATTATAGCGATCCTGAAAAATACCCGGAGCTTCTTAAAGGAATACGGATTAAATCGACACATGGACATGGTATGTTTGTTGATATGCATTGCGATGATAATATTTGTATCACCATCGGAGACGGAACCAATATCAGGTATTATCCGTCCATTGAACAATGCCCGGCAAAGCATCAACTGTTAATAAAATTTGATGATGAGAGTTGTGTGGCATTTACAGTTGCCATGTATGGCGGGATATGGGCATACAGGGGTGAATTTGACAATCCGTATCATCGTGGCAGCCTTAAAAGTGTTTCTCCCCTGGAACAAACGTTTGATGAACTTCATTTCAACAGTATCTATAATAGCACCACTAAAGACCTTTCCCTTAAAGCTTTGCTTGCTACCGAACAGAGAATCCCGGGACTGGGAAACGGGGTACTGCAGGATATATTATTCAATGCCGGTATTCAGAGATCCATGCCCTAACTGCGGAAATGCAATAGTCAAAGAAGCATATCTCGGGGGCGCAATTTACTTCTGTCCGGTTTGTCAGCCACTTTGAAACATTTAGAGGATGATGGATAAAACAGATAGTTACAATAATTACCCGGCCTGGATTGTAATATTATCAAACCTTGTTTCACTGGGTATTTATGGTCTCAGCTTTATGATAATTTTCAGGTTGGGACTTGTCTTTTCTATCCTCTACCTGGTGTATATATTGCTTTTTGAGTTAAGACTGATTGGAAGTCATTGCACCAATTGTTTTTACTGGGGAAATATTTGCGGATTCGGCAAAGGAAAAATTAGCTCGTGGTTCTTTAACCTGTAAATATTGCCAGCAGAGAGAGTTAGGCTGTCCTGCAGATTTGTTATTCACTAAAAAGAAATAAAATATACAATGAAAACTTCAGCTTGCGGCTTAATATGTGATGACTGCAATTTTTTCGGTAAAGAATGCGAAGGTTGTTATACTGTACTAGGCCAACCATTCTGGACTGCAGAAGCAACCGAAAAAGGTATTTGTCCTTTATTTGATTGCTCAATAAATCAAAAAGGAATCAGCAGTTGCGGCGAATGCGCTGATCTACCCTGCCGGCTATTTATTAATTTAAAAGATCCGGCTATTTCTGATTCAGAACACCAGGAATCAATTAAGCAGAGAGTTGTAAATCTAAGAAGAAAATAACCTGAACCTGAATGTAAAATAATTCTTTCATCCTGAACGATTCATACTCTTATATTGTCAATTCTGCAATAAAAATTAGCAACTCTGCAATTATTATTGAATTATGAAAATTCCATCCGCTTACTTTAATGATTATTAATCAATAAACTAAAAGGATGAAAGCTTTATTATTTTATTTGATCACGGCATTTGCCCTGTTATTTAATGTAACACAGGCCCAGGAAAGGACCCTGGTTGATTATCTTAATCAGTTACCGGAAAGCCTGGAGCTGGATAATTCAATCCAGCGAAAATATAGAATGACAACCGACTATTTTGATTATGACCTGAAAGGTAATTTTCTCAGGAAAAGAAGGCTTACCGGTGAGTATACATGTGGGCTCGAAGGAGACTCTGCCAGTTGGAATGATGTGTATATCTCAGAACTGAATGATCTGGATTCCCCATTCCCTGAAGGTATTAAACAGGATTATATGGAAAATTTCATATATAAACCCGATGAAAAGGTGATATCAGAAGATTTTTTCATAAAGATACCCGAAGCAAACATGTTCATTAAAAACCTCATATGGGATGTTATGGGATTTGACGTATTTGCTTACTCCTGCTGGGGTGCTCTTGAACTGAATGAAGATTATCATGCAATTGATATAAATTCAGAAGTTGAACTGGCAGGAGAAGGAACATTTGAAAATAAAGATATTATTCTGACCTGGATAGGTATAACAGAGAAGAATAATGAAATATGTGCAATTATTAAATATTCAGTAATGAATAATCCCCTTAAGGTGAAGACAGACTATATTACCATGGTTGGGCGCAGCCATTACTGGGGTGAGGTGTATGTTTCACTATCAGATAAACAAATAGAATATGCGTCCCTGTCGGAAGATGTTGTCACTGATGTTTCAATCAGTGGACAAACTGATAACATACTGGGTTACACGGTAAGAAATATCAGTCTGTTAAAAATTAATTAAATTGAGCATCATTAATTCAGAGATGATGAAAAAGAATAAAACAATATTAATTATTGCAGCCTTGCTTTTTACCATCCTATTTTCGGTCATCTTTAAATGGATACAAACAGGTAATCCTTTCAGGGCAGATACAATAATGTTTGGAGCAATAATTTTCTTGAATATTATCATAACCGGTAGTGTTGGTTACAACATCCTGGGAAGATTCTCACATAAATCAACAATTCAAACCAGAAAGCAGATCATACCTGCTTTTCTGATTTTTGTCCTTATTGCCCTTATAGTATCACTGTCAACAATAAGCCTGGGTGTGTACCTTTATTACCTGGCAAAGGGCTTGAACACATCCAATTTCCTATTGCATTTATTTACAATCGAACTTAGCAGTGCAATAAAGCAATTTGTAGTCTGGATTTTACTGGCTTCCGCTTTCTTCTTTTATACTATATGGCGAAAAGCAATTGTACGGGAACAACAATTAAGGGAAGAAAATCTTAAATATAAATACAGGAACCTAAAATCTCAGGTAAATCCTCATTTCCTGTTTAACAGCCTGAATACTCTTTCAGAAATGGTGTATGGCGATGCAAAAAAGGCTGATAACTATATACAAAGACTATCAGCAATTTACAGGTATATTTTAGATAACGAGGAAACTGATTTATTACCCCTTAAAGAAGAACTTGACTTTGTTGAGCAATATTTCAGCCTGCAAAAGGAACGCGATAATGGTAAGATAGCATTGAAGATTGATATTCAAAATACAGACAGGTATAAAATAATACCCGTATCTTTACAGTTACTGGTTGAGAATGCACTGAAGCACAATGCGATATCAATGGAAAAACCCCTGGATATCAATATTTATGATAATGATGGATATGTTATAGTATCCAATAACCTGCAGAGGAAAAGCATAATTGAGAACTCAACCCATACAGGCCTCTCCAATTTAAGGGAGCGCGTCAAATTGATTATGGGAAAAGAGATTATTGTTGTGGAAGAAAACAGGCGGTTTAATGTAAAACTACCTGTTATAAGAGAATAGATATGAAAGTGTTGATAATAGAGGATGAAAGGCCTGCCGCTCAAAAACTGATCCGTTTACTTGAGGAGCTTGATCAAGGTATTGAAATTATTGGTGTACTGAAGTCAGTCGAAGAAACAATAAACTGGTTCCCGGTTAATACAAACCCTGACCTTGTATTTATGGATATACAGCTGGAAGATGGAAGCTGCTTTGAGATTTTCGATAACTATAGCATAAAAACTCCTGTTATTTTCACCACTGCTTACGATGAATATTCATTAAAAGCATTTAAGGTGAACAGTGTAGACTATCTTTTAAAGCCAATTGATGAGAAGGAACTTAAAAATGCTATTGAGAAATATAAGGAACTTCACAGTGAGAAAACGAATATAGGTAAACTTGAATCACTCATTAATCATTTAAAGCCCAGAACAAAAGAAAGGTTCCTGATTAAAGTGGGAGAACATTACCGGTCTATACCAACTTCTTCCATTAACTGTTTTTATATAAAAGAGCGGTGTAACTTCATCAACGTTTATAATGGTAAAAACTATGCAATTGATTATTCGCTTGACAAAATAGAGCAACTGGTAGACCCGGGGTTGTTTTTCAGGATTAACCGGAATTATATTATTAATTTTTCATCAATAAGGGATATCATTGCATATTCGTCGAGCAGATTGAAGGTTATTCTAACTGACCGGGCAAACGAGGATGAAATACTTGTCAGCAGGGAACGTGTTCCTGAATTTAAAAAATGGATGGACAGGTAAGATTATTATGAAGTTATTATTACTTACAGGATTTAGTTTACTGTGTAATTTCCAGGTTTTATGCCAGGTTGGTAATCTTATCTGGGCTGATGAATTCAATATAGGCATTACTTTCTCTTCCCGAACAGTCTTTCAAAAAAAGATTTTACATCCTCCTCAATTTCTTCCATATTATCCTGTTCTTCCTTATCCCCAGGTTTTATACCGAACAGTCTGTTGAAAAATCCCCTTATTCCACTTTGCCGGAAAGGATCACAATCAAGGAATGAATAAACTTCTTCAGGCATCTCGAAAGAAGTAAGGTATTCATCACTGAGTTCAAAATCGTTTTCAATCCCTTTGAGTATTTCTGCCACTACTGGTAATGCCAATGATGATCCGGCGCCGTTCTCGCTGTAAAAGTGTACATCGGGTGTCCGGGCACCAACCCAGGTACCAACTACCATACTCGGAGTATAAGCCATAAACCAGGCGTTGGAATAGTTTTGAGCTGTTCCTGTTTTACCTGCCAGCTCTGCTTCTATTCCATACTGGCTTCTTATCCTTACTCCTGTTCCCTGCTCAATGACCTGCTGTAATATTGCTGTCATCAGCTGGCTGGTCTCAGTTGTGAATATTGTATCAGCTCCCCGGTATTCCCTGGAATAGATTGTTTGACCTTCAGCATTGGTTATTTTGTTTATCATCACCGGCTCATTCATCAGCCCTTGATTGGCGAAAGAACCGTATGCCCTTACTATTTCAAAAAGGGACAGATCAAGTGTACCCAGAGCAATGGATGGCGCATCATCGGTGAAAGGAGGAAATTTTAGTTCCCTGCATGTATTTGTGAGCTCTTCCCTTCCTATCTGGAAGTATAAATCAAGCGTTGGCAGGTTTATCGAATGAGCCAGTGCATACCATAAGGCAACTGTGCTGTCAGGCGTTGATATACGATCAGCGTTCTGAGGCTCCCAATCTTCATAACCCTCGTATATATTCTCCTCATTTTCAAGATATTTACATGGCGGAACCCCTTTTTCAAGGGCTGTGGCGTAAAGCACGGGTTTAAATGCGGAAGCAATCTGCCGGTGTGATAAGACCATATCAAAAGGTAGCAGCCTGTAATTATTACCCCCGATCCAGGTAATTACCGACCCGTCAACTGGATTAATTATAAGAACCGAGGCATTCAGCATCTTATAATAGTGCCACAGGCTGTCAAACCTGTTTATATTAGTCATCCGAATACCGCCATTCCAGTCAAACAGCTGCATGTTCCTTCTTGTTGTATCTTTATCATAATCAAATGATTCCTGTCTTCGTTCCCTGTACCATTGTTCTTTAGTACCACGATTTTCAAGCTCCCTATCGAGGATTCCCTGCATTAAAGCCATATGGTTCTTTATTGCTTCGGTCCCCAATTTCTGGACTCGCATATCGAGTGTTGTAAATATTTTAAGCCCATCCTTTTCAAGCTTATATTCCTTACCGTCCATTGATTTAAGCGAATCCAGCAATTCCATGGTCCTTTTCTTAACCTGGTATACAAAATAACCTGCAGGAGTTTCCAGGTTCAGGTTTTTGTAGGCAAGTTCAAAAGGTAAGGAGCGCAGGCTGTCTGCTTCTTCGGCATCCAGGTAATCAGCCCTTTCCATGATGGCAAGAACCACATTGCGGCGTTCATGGGAATTTTCAGGGTTTAGCTGGGGATTGAAATAGGTATTTGCTTTCAGCATACCAATCAGAACAGCAGATTCCTCTATTTTCAGCTCACTTACAGGCTTGCTGAAATACCTTTGGGAGGCAGATTCCACACCATATATATCTTCTCCAAACGGTACAGAATTAAGGTATAAAAGTAAGATCTCCTCCTTGCTGTAAACATTTTCTATACGAGTGGCAATTATTATTTCCTTAAGTTTGTTTATAGCTATGCTTAAAAATCCATATTCAGTGCGGCCGTATAAATTCTTAACCAGCTGCTGAGTAATCGTACTCCCTCCTCCTCCACTCTCATTCCCAAGCAAAATGGTCTTATATAAAACTCTAAAATAACTCCTGGTGTCATATCCTTTATGAGTGTAAAAACGCCTGTCTTCCGTTTCAATAAGGGCTTTTATAAGATGCTCAGGTATCTTATCCCGGCTTATATTGGTTCGGTCTTTTGCAAAATACTTCCCTATTAAAACACTGTCGGAAGAAAATACAAGTGATGCTTCTTCATTGTTTATATCCTCAAGAGCCTCCTTACCTGGCAATGAGCCAAAAACACCGCTAAGCACCAGTAGATACAGAATGCATGACAACACTATCACAATTGCTATAAATGATGCCAGGGAAATAAAAATAAGCTTTAATGGTTTTGTCTTCCTGCTTCTCATTTATTCATTATACGGTCCGTTTTTAATAAACGGTAAAGTTATACAATAGATTATTCTGATTTCAAAATTGCTTCATTAACTTTATACAGCCAAATAGTTTTAGAAGATCAACGGTTTTAGCCGGATCACTTATTACATAATAAGACAGTGTTTTATTGTCTGTAATAAACAAGGATAATATATGAAACAACTGTGTGTATTCTTATTGATATGCTTTTCCATTATTACATGTAAGAACGAAAATCAACAGAAAAAACCCGGATTCACTTTTAATCCTGAGCTGACCATAAAAAAGTACAGGCCGGGCTCATCGGATATAGTAATTTCAAGAGAGGACTATTATGATAAATTGTATGGTTTCTGGCTAGGGCAATGTATTGCCAACTGGACAGGACTGGTAACGGAAATGGATAAGATAGGAAATATCGGGGAGCCTAAGACAGGAGCATTCTACACGAGAGACGACTGGGGAAAGCCAGACCAACCAAGTATCTGGGCGGAGGAACCCAGCGACCTATCCCCCACTATTGATTTTGTGTTTAAAGATGAAGGAGAAATATGGGGTGCTGATGATGATACTGATATTGAGTACATGTACCAGCATCTATTGTTAGAGAATAGAACAAGCATCTTGACAGCGTCACAAATAAGAGATGGCTGGTTATTACATATAAGGGCCGAGGAGGAGAATTATTTATGGGTTTCCAATCAACAGGCTTTTGACCTGATGCTTAAAGGGATATTGCCGCCTGAGACCAGTGATCCGGGGAAGAATCCACATTTCGATATGATTGATGCACAGCTGACCACTGAAATATTCGGGCTCCTCTCACCCAAACGTCCCGATATTGCTCTAAAAATGGCATACCTTCCCATACGCACTACAGCAAGAGAAGAGGCAGCCTGGATTTCAGAATTTTATGTCATAATGCATTCCCTGGCTTTTAAAACCAAGGGGTCAGACCCTATTAATGAGCAAATTGCATGGATAGCTGATGAAGCACGTAAAAGCTTACCAGGTGATTCATATCCGGCAGCAATGTATGATTTTGTAAGGATGAAATATGAATCAGGCATACCCTGGGAACAAACAAGGGATTCAGTTTATCTGAGGTACCAGGTCAGGCAGGAAGATGCTTATGATATCACTTCCAGAAATTTGTATTGCAACGGTTGCTTTGCTGCCGGGATCAATTATGCAGCAAGCCTGGTAAGCCTGTTCTATGGTGAAGGAGACATTAAAGAAACCATTAAAATTGGTACACTGGCAGGCTGGGACTCTGACAATCCCACAGCAACTTGGGGTGGATTGTTAGGATTCATGATTGGCAGGGAAGGGATACAGGAAAGATTTAACAGGAAATTTGCCGATAAGTACAACATCCACCGGACAAGACAGAATTTTCCTGATAATGGTATTGACACATTCGACAGGATGGCGGAAAAAGGATTATATGTCATAGACAGGGTCGTGCAGGATGAAATGGGTGGAGGTGTGGATCGTAAAAATAATGTGTGGTATATACCGGATAAATGAATCGATATCTATAAAACCAAATCTAGCATGGCAATCATGATTCTATGATTTTATGACACGAAATGCAATATCACCCGTTAATACTATGAATTATTTTTAAAACAATCCTTTGAAATATTGACCAGATGTTATAAATTTCAAATCAAATCATAAAAATGCTTAACCTCTGGCTGTGCATCGGTTTTTGTGCCATAATCTGGATCTTTAACGGTTTCTGCCTGATACATGCAATAAAGGAAAAAATAAGCAGTGAGTTTTATATGCATACCGGCTTAAGTATATTTTTCAGTG
>CAZSJH010000035.1:15139-20679 GCA_964607105.1 uncultured Rikenellaceae bacterium
AATGGCCCTTGAGCTAACAATAGGAAATGATGGTGCCTGGAATAGGCTGGATTTATTATGGATGCAGATACTTGGTTTTGTTCTTTACCTGCCGTCCGGTTACCTGGTTATTGCTTCAATAATTGCGCTCAGGCACCGGGGAAAATCAAAAGGGTCAGATTTTACTGAAACCACCACCATAATTAAAGAAGGTCTATACGGACGTGTAAGGCAGCCTATGTCACTAGGGCTGGCAATATGGTCGATAGCCTTTATACTTGTATTCCAGTCTCTCCCGGCATCAGTGCTATGCATAATATCATTGCTCTGCTTTTGGATGGCGGCCAGGAAAGAAAGTGATTACAATATCAGGAAATTCGGTGATGAATATAAGGACTACATGAAAAAGGTTCCGATGTGGAATTTCCTGAATTAAGCCTTTTGCTTTGGCGGGCCCGATCCTGTTGTGCCGGACCCGCTTCAACAAGTAATCTTTATTCTTCTATCCCTGCAAGGTCAAGGATGAAAGCATATTCGAGGGCTACTATTTTAAGCCTTTCGAAGCGTCCTGATGCTCCGCCATGACCTGCTGTCATATTTGTTTTCAATACCAGCATGTTATCATCGCTTTTCATATCCCTTAGTTTGGCAACCCACTTGGCGGGTTCCCAGTACTGCACCTGCGAATCCCAGAAACCGGTGGTAACCAGCATATTGGGATAATCCTGTTCCTTGACCTGGTCATAAGGTGAATATGAAAGCATATAATCATAATATACCTTCTCACGCGGGTCACCCCACTCATCCCATTCAAAGGTTGTAAGTGGTATGGAGGAATCGAGCATTGTGGTTACCACGTCAACGAAAGGCACAGCTGCCACTACTCCTTTATATAATTCAGGCTGCAGGTTCACTATAGCACCCATAAGTAATCCTCCAGCACTTCCTCCACGTGCAAAAAGTCTGTCTGGACTTGTATAATTTTCTTCTATAAGGAACTTAGCACAGTCATTGAAATCAGTAAAGGTATTCATCTTGTTGAGCAATTTTCCGTCCTCATACCACTGTCTTCCCATCTCGCTGCCGCCACGTATATGAGCAATAGCATAGGCAAAACCCCTGTCGAGGAGGCTCAGTACGGATGAGTTGAATGATGGGTCGGTTGATGATCCGTAAGATCCATATGCATATAATAACAGTGGCGATGCACCATTTTGTTCGAATCCTTTACGATAAACGAGAGATATCGGCACTTTTGTTCCATCGTCAGCCGTTGCCCACAACCTCTTTGACTCATAATTCTCCTTTGAGAAATCACCGAGTACTTCCGTTTCTTTCAGAAGTTTCTTTTCCTTTGTTTTCATATTATAATCAAAGGTGGAATTAGGAGTGGTGAGTGATGTATATGAATACCTCAAAACTTCAGAATCAGGTTCATCGTTAACTGAAATCCTGCTGCTGTATACTTCTTCACCAAAATCGATATAATAATCTTCACCTGTATTAAAATCAAATACCCTGATATTATTCAATGCATTGATCCTTTCGCTTACAGCAAGGTAATCATTAAACAGTGTAAATCCCTGCAACAGTACATCATCACGGTGAGGTATAAAATCTTTCCAGTTATCACGGCTGTAGTTATTCTCAGGAGCAACCATCAGCTTAAAGTTCTTAGCATCATCTGTGTTTGTTCTGATGTAGAATTTACCATCGATGTGATCTATTGAGTATTCATGGTTAACTTCCCTTGGAGCAAAAATCCGAAACTCTCCCTCGGGATTATCAGCTTCGAGGATTCGTGCCTCTGTGGAAAGTGTCTGGCTTGAAAAAATCATCAGGTATTTTTCACTCTGTGTCTTACCTATGCCACAGGTAAATTCCTCATCATCCTCAAAGTATACAAGAACGTCGTTGCCACTGTCTGTACCAAGTTTATGCCTCATAATCTTTTCTGACCTCAGAGTTGCATAATCTTTCCCTGTATAGAAACATGTTTCACTGTCAGCTGCCCAGGTGATTCTTCCGGTTGTATTCTCAATGACATCGGGCAGCATCTCGCCTGTTTCCAGGTTCATGAAATGGATGGTATACCTGCGCCTGCTGATAAAGTCTGTCCCGTAAGCCAGGATCTTATTATCAGGACTGACGCTCAGTCCTGTCACACTGCAATAATCCTTACCTTCTGCAATTTGGTTTACATCCAGCAATAGTTCTTCCTCTGCTGCCAGGGTTCCTTTTTTCCTGTAGTACAGCGGATATTCTTTTCCTTCAAGGTAGCGGTTATAATAGTAATAACCATTGTCAAGGTAGGGAACTGATTCGTCATCTTCTTTGATCCTCCCTTTTATTTCTTCGAACAATGAATCGGCAAGTACTTGTATATCAGCAAGCACCTGCTCGGTATATTCATTCTCGGCATTGAGATAGTCGAGCACTCTCTGTGTCTGCACATCCGGTGTGTCAGCATTTTTCTGATCGTCACTCAGTTTCATCCAGTAATAGTTATCTACCCTGGTTTGGTCATGGTTGACGAGCTCTTCCGGTATTTTCTCAGCATCCGGAGGCTCCGGTGCTTTCTGTGTATTACAACTGAACATTAATACGATTATTAGTAGTGATGTTAAGAATTGAGTTTTTTTCATGGTAAACGTGTTATTGTTATTTTTTGAGGACACAAAGTTAGTAAAAAAACTGGTTACTGGTTACTGGTTGCTGGTTGCTCGGTCTTCATTTTTCCCCTGATGCTCCCTCCGGTCGGTCAGGGACTTTGTTTCACTACGTCTTGTAACTTGTCACTTGTAACTCCTTGTAAATAATTGCATGTACAGGATCTATTTATGCTTCGGGTCATATCTTATTATAATCAAACGTGCCACAGAAGTCAAAGAGCTGGATAGCTGTTGCTTTTATTAAAAGAATAAATTAATTTGTATGTTGTAATATCATGATCTATTAACTAAATACTATACCTCAAAATGGTGGCATATTATTTAATTAGGTGGCATATTATTTAATTAATAGTATTGATAATAAAACATTTAGAGCTAATAGTATTTGGTAGATTACTAATGTTAATTTTTTACAATTATAATTATTTCAGAATCCATAATAATAAGATAAATTCTGTGATGGAGACGAAAAAGATCATAACTGTCCTTACAATTTTAATTACTTGTTCCCAACTTTCTTTTAATCAAGATATTACAACAGACACAACTTTAGCGAACAACTATTTCGAAAAAGCGGGCATTTTTCAGGATAGTCTACAGTACGACAGCGCCATTGTGTATTTTGAAAAAGCAAGCGCATTGTATCATGAATATGAACAGTGGAGAAATTATTTACATAGCGAAACAAAACAAGGAGTTTGTTACCTGAAACAACAGCAATTAGACCTGGCAATAGCAACTATAAAACCCGCAATTAAAAAATCATTACCTCATATTAATGAAAAAGATACTATTGTTGCTGATGCATACTTTGGATTGGGTAATTCATATTATTATCAGTTAAAAAACGATTCTGCTATTATTTATTATGAGAAAACATTAGAAATAAGAAAAGAAATACTTGGTGAGAAACATACTGATGTGGCTAGTTCTTACTACAATATCGGTCTTGTTTATAGAAGAAAATACGAATACGATTTGGCAATAAAATATTATTCTAAATCCTTACAAGTATACAAAGAACTATTTGGTGAATATCATATTAATATAGCATCAAGATATTCTAATATCGGATTTGTTTATTATGAAAAAAACGAATATGATCTGGCACTGGAATATTATTTTAAAGCCTTAGAAATTTATAAAGAACTGCTTGGTGAAAAACATAATAATGTAGTAACAAGTTATAATGATATCGGAAATGTTTATCGGGATAAAGACAAATTAGATTTGGCACTGGAATATTATTTTAAATCATTACAAATAATAAAAGAATCGTATGGTGAAAAACATGCTTCGATGGCAATGACTTATAATAATATCGCAAATATTTATTTTGATAAATCAGAATACGACAAAGCATTGGAATGTTATTTTAAAAGTTTACAGATAGCAAAAGAACTACTTGGCGAAAATCACTTTCGTGTGGCATTAATTTATAATAATATTGGAGCTGTGTATAAAGATAAAAATGAGTACGATTTGGCACTGGAATATCATTTTAAAGCCTTACAAATAAGAAAACAACTGTATGGCGAAAAACATATCGATGTGGCAATAACTTACAGTAATATCGGACTTGTTTATGATAATAAAAGCGAATATGATCTGGCGCTGGAATATCATTTTAAATCATCACAAATAAAGAAAGAACTTATTGGCGAAAAACATACTTCTGTGGCAAACAGCTATCATAATATTGGAAATATTTTTTTGAAAAAGAATGAATACGACATGGCAATGCAATACTATTTTAAAGCATTACAAATTAGAAAAGAACTTCTTGGTGAAAAACATACTTCTGTAGCAGATTGTTATAATAACATTGGACTTGTTTATACTCATAAAAACGAATATGATTTAGCATTGGAATATATATATAAAGCTTTACAAATATATAAAGAACTGGTTGGCGAAAAACCTACTCCTGTGGCTCATTTTTATGTTGGTATCGGCGCTATTTATTTTATAAAATCAGAATACGATACGGCATTGCAATACTATTTTAAAGCATTACAAATATATAAAGACCAACATGGTGAAAAGCATACTTACGTAGCATTAAGCAATCAAAATATCGGGTTAGTATATAAAAAGAAAAACAAATACAATTTGGCTTTACAATATTATCAAAAAGCGACAGTAGCTAGCTTAAAAAACTTTAATGATACTGTAAATGTATATTCTGTTCCATTTATTAAAGATTGTTTAAGTTGGAGCAGATTATTAGGTGCCCTGCAAGCAAAGGCCAGGATATTTATGCTACTGTCGGCAAATACAAATTCCGAAAGCGGATTAAACAATTTGCAACAAAAGCCTCTGTCAGGTTTTACAAATACCAATAGGGTAGATTATCTGAAACTCGCATTGCAACACTATCAAGCTTGCGACACATTAATATCACAAGTCCGCAAAGAAATTAAAACAAAATCAGATAAAATTGCCCTCGGCGAACAAGCAAGCGAGATTTACCAGGAAGCGGTTAATGTGTGTATAAACATGGCAGCATCTTCAGGTACCCGGCAAATAGGGACAGGTTATGACAGCTCTTCATATTACAAGGAGCAGGCATTCTATTTCTCCGAAAAAAACAAATCATCAGTTTTATTAGAAGCCCTTGCGGGTGCAGAAGCGCAAAAATTTGCCGGAATCCCCGATACCTTACTTGAAAAAGAACATAAGCTGCAAATTGATATTGCATTGTATAAAAGAATACTTGCCGAACAGCCCGACAGTACAAAGGAAATAATATTCAGAGATAAACTGTTCAAAGCTAATCGCCAGTACGATGAACTGATAACTCTATTTGAAAGTCAGTATTCTGATTATTTTGAGCTGAAGTACAATCGCAAACCTGCAGAAGTGAAAGAAATCCAAAAAGTACTTGAC
>CAZSJH010000036.1:0-20478 GCA_964607105.1 uncultured Rikenellaceae bacterium
GAATTATGTTTAATCCGTCTGATTTCGACGAGTCAAAAAAGTACCCTATAATATATTATTTCTACCCGGGACCACAGTCAAGCAGCGTGCGATCCATGAATTTTTATGCTTCAAGAGGCGACAACCAGGCAATTGCAGAACTGGGATTTATCGTTGTGGCTATAAATGCAATGGGTACACCGATGAGGTCTAAATCCTTCCATGAAACATATTATGGCAATATGGGGGATAATGGCTTGCCCGACCAGATTACAGGGATGAAACAACTGGCCGAAAGACATAAATGGATTGATATAGATAAGGTGGGGATATATGGAAGTTCAGGCGGAGGTTTTGCTTCTACCGATGCCATTCTGAGATATCCTGATTTCTTTAAGGTGGCTGTCAGTTGTGCTGGTAACCATGATAACAGGAACTATGAAGATGACTGGGGTGAGAAATGGCAGGGATTACTGGAAGAGTACCCTGACGGTATAACTAATTATGACAACCAGGCGAACCAGCTCCTGGCAGGTAACCTAAAAGGGAAATTAATGCTTGCTCATGGGACAATGGATACCAATGTACCGTACTATAATACCCTGCTGGTTGTTAATGAGCTTATAGCGGCAAATAAGGATTTCGACATGATATTATTTCCCAACAGGGGACACGGATTCAGTAATGAACCGTATATGATGCGCAGACGCTGGGATTATTTTGTCAAACACTTAATGGGGGCAGAGCCGCCCGAAGAGTTTGAATTCACTGTTAATACTTCAAGAAGATGATGATATAAGATTTAAGATTAACGATTAATCGTTAATCTTAAATCTTCAATCCAACGATGTAATATTAAAAATAGCTAAGGAATTCCTTTATTGTTCTAATATACAGATTAAGTTCCTTCTGACCTGAATCTGTAATCCTGGCAACAGTATGGGGCCGTTTGCCTTTAAATGTCTTTTCTATCTCAACATATCCTGCTTCTTCCAGTTTGGCAAGATGAGAAGAAAGGTTTCCCTGCGTAAGGCCGCCACTGCTCATAAGAAAAGTAAAATCGGCTTCTTCAACAACTGATAACAGGCTGATAATAGCCATGCGTGCTGGCTCGTGTATGAGCTTATTGATCCCGGTTATGATTGAAAAGTCTTTATTAGTCTTCATAATTGGGATTTTTTGGGAATTGTTTCATGAATGTGATAAAAAGAACTATACCTGATATTAAAAGTGCTGAGCCAACAATAAACTGAAGGGCAAGGCCATAATATATTGTACCAAGATAGGGTTCAAGATAGATGGATACGGGTACCCCGAAACCCATTGTAAGACCTATTATATAAAATTTGTAATAATCGGCATAATATGCCAAAAGAAAAAAGACAGATACAAGGAATACAAATTCAATAAGCAGAGAAACCCATTCGTTCTGGCCAGATGAATCCATTTTACCTCCTGCAGCCAGTATGTAGATTATTGTTGTAAATACAAGGGCTGCTGTTGCAATAATAAAACTGATAAGCCTTTTCCTGTTCCTGATTCGTTTAAATTTCACATAACCTATCCGCTTCTGCGTAACCAGGATTTTTAGGGCAGCAAGAATGATCACGACAGGTATAATTAATGTCCTCATAAAAATTGATGTCTCAATATCATTTATATCGAGGTACATATTTATGCTGTAAATAATCAGCATGGAACCAAATGCAAGATCAAAAATACCATCGCGGTATAAAATCCTGAAGGTTCTTTTCTCAAGTTTATTTCCAATCACGCTTTCTTTCATGGTAATATAATTTAAATTGTAATATAATATAGTTTGCTATACAAACATAAAACATATTTTTGAATCATGCAAATTTTTTTTGGAGCATTGGGTCGATGGATTAATTGAACCGAGCCAGCAGAGTGCATCAATACCCGAATAAAAGGTTCATATGGTTGGGCGTCCAGAGGATCAGGGACTGTTGAAGGGATTGAGTTTTATTTCATCTTTCGCCTCATGTCACTCAAAACCCATCACTCATAACTAATCACTTTCCCAACAGGTATTCCCTGAATTCAAAGTAGTTATCTGATATCCTCACAGATGATTTTTCTTTATTAAAAACCCTGACATAAGAGGGGAGTTCAACTTTAGAGCGGATATTTTCAGGCATGACATCGAGAAACTTAACTGGATGGGCAGTGGCTATAAAGAATCCTTTACGTTTTGATTTTTCAAGAGCTAAAAACCCGGTGGCGCTATGTGGATCGAGAATATAAGATGTTTTTTCATATACGCTTTCCATGCAGGCAAGTATTTCCCTGTCTTTAAATTCATAGGCTGATACAAGCTCATTGATATTTTTCCATGAGCCACCGATATATTTCATCCTTTCAAAATTTGATGGGTTACCTACATCCATGGCACTGCTTATTGTCTGTACTGATTCTTGTGGTTCAAAGAAACCTGACCTGAGATAGAGGGGAACAGTATTGTTTATGTTTGAGGCTGCTATGAATCCTGTAAAAGGTATACCCGATTCATATGCCAGCATACCGGCCGTGATATTACCATAGTTTCCGCTCGGGACTGATACAACAGGTAATATTCCCGCGTTCTCCCTTACCCATAGCATCATACCCCAGGAATAATAAAATGACTGGGGCAACCACCTGCCAATATTTATTGAATTGGCTGATGTAAGTTTACGTCTTTTCCTGAGTTCATCATCTCTAAAAGCTTCTTTTACCAGTCTCTGGCAGTCGTCAAAGCTACCGTCAACGGCCAGGCATTCAACATTACCACCCAGGGTTGTAAACTGTTTTTCCTGGAATTCACTCACTTTTCCTTCCGGGTAAAGCACCACCACTTTGATATTCTCTGTGTCGTGAAATCCTGAAGCTACTGCTCCTCCAGTATCGCCCGATGTAGCAACAAGTACTGTTATTTCTTCATTTTCCCTGTTTAGCTCAGCCATCAACCTTGCCATAAACCGGGCTCCCACATCTTTAAAGGCCAGTGTGGGTCCGTGAAATAACTCAAGGACAAAAATATCATCTGTTATTTTTTTGAGAGGGATTTCAAAGTAAAATGATTCAGTAATTATATTCTTTATAGTATTGTCATCCAAATCTTCTTCGAGGTAAGGTTTCGCCAGCCTGTAAGCCAGTTCAGGAAAAGTATCTGATTTGAAGTTATTAAGATCCCTGAGTGATAGGGAGGGGTATTTTACCGGCATAAATAATCCGCCATCAGGTGCCAGTCCTGCATATACTGTTTCCTTAAGGCTGAATAAGCGGGAATTGTTCCTGCTACTTACAAATTTCATCTTTAGAGGGCTTATATTTCACTTACACCTTTGTTACTGATGGGTGAAAGGAACAGCTTACAGCCGAGATTATTCTTTTTGAATACCCTTACCATAGCATTTCCGGCTTCCCTGGCTGTTGTTGCGTCTTTTGAAAGTGCAAATACTGAAGGCCCCGAACCTGAAATATTGCATCCCAGGGCACCGGCTTCCATGGCTGCCTGACGCACATCGTCAAAGCCGGGGATCATATCTTTACGTTTTGGTTCGGCTATTACATCCACCATGGATCTGCCTATCAGTTCAAAATCGCCCATTATAAGTCCTGCTACCAGTCCTGCCGCGTTGCCTGTTTGTGTAATAGTTTTCCTGAGTGAGTGAGATTTTTGAATGACGGATCGTCCTACCGATGTCATTATGGATAAATCGGGCAGAACGACCGTACAAAATATACTCCTGGGGTATGGTATTTCTATCATATCCAGGGGGCGGTATGACCTGATAAGGACAAAGCCACCCAGCATGCAGGGTGCAATATTATCGGCATGGTCTGCTCCACTGACCATTCTTTCACCTTCCATGGCATATCTTATCAGCTCATTTTTTATCAATGGATTTCCGAGCAGCCTGTTAAATCCATATGCGGCAGCTACTGAGCTGGCGGCACTTGATCCTATACCACTTCCGGGTTTAATCTTTGATATGAATTTAATGTTTACTCCCACGTCAATCCCAAGCTCTTTCTGGAGTGACCTTATTACCGGTGTAATAACATTTTCTTCAGGATCAGAGGGTAATACTACTCCTGTATTATTCTCAATAATAAAATGAGAATCGTTTCTTAGTTCCATTTCAATGGTATCACCGGTTCCCTCAATTGCGAAGCCCATTATATCAAAACCGCTACCAACGTTAGATACTGTAGCCGGGGCGAAGATCCTTATTTTTTTTTCGATGTTATTGCTCATAATTATTAATCAGACAGCAGGTTAAGGGATTCTGAGATTTTATAGTATTACATCAGGTTCAAGAACGGTTTCCCTGATCTCACCGTCCACCAGTTCCACAAAATATGCATTACTGTGCCTGTCACTGGCAATTACCTTACTTACTTTTGTGTCAATAAATAAGATTGCGGCATTATTATCCACCGCGTAGCCGGGTTTCAATATACCTGACTTTACGAGGTTATGATACATGGGCCTTCTCTCTTCTTCACTGTCATAGTGAGGAGAGTGAGACCCTTCAAGAAAACCCAGGCATTCTATTTTTGTAAGCTCTTTTGGTCTTGAGTCAGTAGTGCCTTCCTCGAACCAGCATAATGAACCTGCACTACCACCTGAAAGCACTATTCCTTTTTCCCAGGCTTTGTAGAGTACTTTATCAATACCCTGCGCTTGCCATATGGCAATCATATTAAGGGTATTTCCCCCACCCACTATTATACCGTCCATTGACAGAAGAATATCTTCGAAAGATTCTTTCATATAATAACTTGTGATGAACATATTCTGGACATACGGTATTACATCAAGCTCTGCACATAGCTGGTACCAGTATACTGCCACTCTGGGGTCATCAGCGGCTGCAGTGGGCAGGAAGCAGAGACGAGGTTTCTTTTTCCCGGTGAGCTCTTTGAGATATGAGAGAAATAACCTGTTCAATCCTCCACCCGAGATAAATATCTTTTTCCTGCTATCAACAGGTTGGTTGTCAGTGCTCGCAGCAACGGAGATATCATCTAAACTGAGGCCCAGTACTCCAAGGCTGCCCGCTGTAATGAATTCTCGTCTTTTCAATGTATCGCTTTTATGTTCTTATCTTCTTTTAGCTTTCTTGGTATTGATCAGAATAACTCCGTTTGCACCGTTTACACCATAGATTGTCGCAGATGCGCCTTTTAATATATCTATTGATTCGACGTCCATAGGATTAATATGCGAGATAGAACTTACTCTAACGCCGTTTACGACAAAGAGAGGTTCGGTGCTTGCATTTATAGTATGTATTCCTCTTATAATAATCCTGTTACCCGATACAGTAACTCCAGGCACTTCACCCTGTATCATTGTATATATATCTGAGTAATGGGGCTGGTTTAGCTTTTCTTTTCTGACGCTGCCCACACTCGTGGTTAAGTCATCTCTCTTAACTTTACCGTAACCTATATCAACATATTCTTCTTCTTCCACTGGAATTCTTATCCTGGCATTAAATGAACCCGAAAGGACAAAATTAATGCTATCCTGTCCCAGGTACAGGGTTTCTTCACTACCGTGTGATTCTGAATAAACTGCGATAGTCTCGGAGTCATTTTTTATTTTGATCTTATAGATGCCACTTCTGTTGCTTTTTATATTAGTAAGGTTGCCGTCAACAAATAGCAGGGCGCCTCTTACAGGATCCCCGGTATGGGTTACAATGTGTCCTGCAATTTTTCTCCTGTTTTCGTAACCCTTTTGCGCGGAAGTTTGAAAAACCACCAGGAAGGCTACGAGGATAATAATTATTGTTTTTTTCTTCATATTATATGAAAAATCTAAATGACATGGATATGATTGTACATGCCATGAAATGTTGTCAATAAGGTATTATTTCCTGTTACCGCTTTTCAGTTGTATTATTATAACACCATTTGAACCACGCGATCCGTACATATTTGCAGAAGCCCCCTTGAGCACAGATACTGATTCAACATTGGCAGGTAGTATGTGAGACACCGAGTTAACAGGCATTCCGTCTACCACAAACAATGGTTCATTACTCGACCTGAGTGAACCGGGCCCGCGAATAGTGATACTTGTGCCAACCACTGACACTCCAGGTACCTCACCCTTTATCATTTCATAAATGTTATCGTAATAGTTTTCTTCTCCCTTTTTGGATTTAACCACTCCTACGCTTGATGTGAGTTTTTCAGCCTGGCTCTTATAGTATCCGAGGTTAACCACATCCTGGCTAATAATTACGGACTCTATTTTATTACTGTCCAATGGCTCCGATAGAGTTATTTTTAAATTCTTCCTGCCATCGATATTAAGTTCTGCAAAGCGGTTGTCAAGAGTATATACTGATATTATTTCTGATGTGTCAGGAATCTGTATCCTGAATTTGCCATTTATGTTGGTCTTTGTATTAACTATCTGCCCATCAATAAAAATAAAAGCATTGGCAACCGGTTTCTCCTCACTTGTCTCGACAACACCTTTGAGCCTTACCATTTCGGCTTTTTGCTGAGGTGAGCTGTTTTGAAAAATGAAAAGCATTAAGGGTAATATGTATAATATTTTCCAGTTCATATTTATAAAAAATTGATTATTTCAAAGTTATTAAATTTATACTGATATGGACTGCTAAAGCCCATAATTAACAAATATTAAGGATAAAGAAACTCTTCCCTAACCTCAAATTCTTAAATTTACATTAATTAACACACAAATATTGATCCAAATCTTAATTAAATAAATGATCTACATGAAAAAAATTACTCTTCTAGCAATAATCGTTTCGCAAACATTAATTGTTTATTCTCAGCAAACTTCATTTACCAGCCAGGATGTGTTGAATGTAAAATCTTTCAACGCCATGGACATTACCGGTGACGGCAGTCTTATAGCCGGTGTGATCAGAGCCCGGAAAAACCGCCTCAATGTTGATCATGGAAGGTATGGCGACCCCAATTATGTAGCACCCTATACCGTTGATATTATGATCATTGACACAGAAAAGGGGTCGACTGATAATATTTTTGATACAGGAAAGATAACGGAGGGTTTAAAATGGAATCCAGGGGGGACCGATCTTGCCTGCCTGCTCTATGAAGGTGATGAGTTACGTTTATATATACATGAGACAGGGAAAGGAAGCACCAGAAGAGTTAAGCTCAAAACAGACCTTGCTATAGCTTCCAACTCTTTACTGGAGTGGACCCCTGATGGGAACTATATAATTCTTACTCTCAGGTCTGAAAATTGGGCTGAAAAAGGAGATTCATTATTTAAAGAAGCAACAGAGGGACCTATAACGGTTTATGATTCTAAAAAGCCCTTCCTGAAATGGGATAATATACGTAATCATTCCTCACTCTCGATTCCTGTAAAAGTGGATATCAGTTCAGGGAAAATCAGTCAACTTCTTTCCGAGAGCAGGTACTCTGGTATTACCCTGTCTGATGAAGGCAATAAGATGGTATTTACTGAGTATGTCCCAGAAAAAACAAGCTATGACAGAAATGGAGGTACTGATTATGCTTTGTATATGATTGACCTGGATGAACCGTCAGAGCTTGATACACTTCAGAAAAAATCGGGAAAAAGGATAAATATAAGTTGGAATGACAACAAGACTAAATATGCTTACAGTGATTCAGGCCAGGTATTTATCAGGTCAATTTTTGAAACGGATGCAGTAAAAATATCTTCAGACACAACAGAAATAGTCAAGAAAGATACATCTGAGGCAAAATTCTCAGTTATGAGGTGGAATCCTGACGGTAATTATGTGCTTGCTTCAACAAAGAAAGGATACTGGATGATAAATGTTGATACTAAAGAAATGGAACTTGTGTATGAACTGCCTGAAAATGAGGAAAAGAGCCCGAAGCTCAGTATAATAGACTGGAAGCCTGACGGGAGTTCGTGGTATATGAGCTATTCTGCCAGGGATAAATGGGATAGGGGTCTTGTTGAATATGATCTTGCAACAGGTCAGTTCTGGGATATTGTCAAAGATTCAAACCTTTATTCATCATGGCAGATGTCAGAAGACGGAAGCAGTTTATTTTATACCGTATCAGACGGTGACAGGCCTGCAGATTTCTATGTTTCGGATCCTTCTTTTGAGAATACAAAAAGGCTGACGGATCTCAATCCGTGGATTGAGAACAAAAAATTAACAAGGAGCGAGCTTGTTAAATACCTTGATGCAGACGGTAAGGAATTGTATGGTGTACTGTATTATCCCGTAGATTATGATCCTGGTAAAAAGTATCCGCTTGTTTGCGAGATATATGAAGATTTCTTCAATAACGGCTACAGTTACTCAATGAACCTTATTGCCAATGCAGGTTATTTTGGCTTCAAGCCTTCGGTAAACCTTATTGAAGGTTATCCTGGTGAGGCATGGATAAAAGGTGTCACCTCGGGGATCAATAAGCTTATAGAGCGGGGACTGGTAGACAAAGACAAACTGGGAGTACATGGAACAAGCTATGGAGGTTATGCCACCTCATTGTTAATAACACAGACCGACAGGTTTGCTGCAGCTATTAATATTTCAGGGAAAACTAACATAATAAGCTTCCTTGGTGACAGCCCGCGCATAGGGACAAGAAATTATGCGGCCGCAGAAGTGGGGCAGGACAGGATAGGTGAAACATTATGGGATGCACCAATGAAGTATTATGCCACTTCAGCAGTCCTTTTTGCTGACAGGATAAAAACCCCTCACCTGTTGCTCACCGGTGAGGGTGATTGGAATGTGCCTGCCCTGAATACCAGGGAACTATATTATGCCATGAGACGTCTTGGAAAAGAAGTCGTATGGGTTAATTATGTTAACGGGGGACACGGGGCAGGAATGGCCAGCAATGAAGCCGACTTCCATGATCACTGGAAGAGGATGATCGATTGGTACGAGACACATTTTGAAAAAGAATAAGCTTTTATAATGTAACCTTCACTGGTTTTCCAGGTCATTATTAAAAAATATTAATCTGAGCTTGGATGAAAATACATTAATGATGGAAGTTGTCGGTGGTAATATCGACAGGTTCGGAATATTGTATGAACGGTATAAAAAGCCTGTTTACGGATATTTCTACAAGCTTACCTCAGGAGACAGACAGGCCAGTGAGGATCTTTCACACAGCGTATTTTTTAAAGCTCTGAAGTACAAACACAGCTTTAAAGGTTCGGGGACTTTTGCCAGCTGGCTTTTCAGTATAGCTCATAATCTGGGTATGGATCATTTAAGAAAGCAAGCCCGGAATAGTCCTTGTGAGTTTAATCATGATCTTGCAGACAGGGATCCCTATGGCCCGGACCAGCTCGAAAAGAAGGAGAGCACAGCAATCTTAAATCATGCCCTGAATAAGCTAAATTCAGGGGACAGGGAAATTTTACTAATGGCCAAGATCAGGGAATTGAAATACAGTGAGATTGCTGATATTAACAAATGCAGTGAAAGTGCGGTAAAGACTAGAATTTGCAGGGCACTTAAGAGACTGAAAGATATTTATTTGGAATTTGAAAAAACATCATATGAAAAAAAAGAATATCTCTGAACAAAAGATCCATGATCTGCTCAAGGATCAGAAAGATATATCAGATGATGAAGCAAAGGACCTTAAGAAGGTGTATGATATATTCTTGAATGAAGATATACCAGAGCCGCCGGATAGTCTGGATGATAGATTCTATTCTTTACTGAAGGACTCAATCAGAAAAGGTGAAAGAAATTATAGCGCCAGGTTGTCCGGTATATTTAAATCGGAATCATTAAGGGTAATAATTCAGATAGCTGCAGGGATTGCTTTATTTATTATGGGTTGGTTTGGAGCAGGTATAACAGGATCAACCCGGACAGGGGAAAAACAACTGGCAGAGCTTACAGGTGAAGTATCAGGATTAAGACAATCATTGGTTATGACTATGTTATCACAGGATTCGCCATCAGAAAGAATACAGGCTGTAAACATGGTGAGTGAAATGAATGATGTAGACAGTAAAATAATTGAAAGTATGTTGAGTACTTTGAATAGTGACCCGAATGATAATGTGAGAATAGTAGCACTTGAAACCTTAACATTATATGTTGATTATCCTGAAGTCAGGGAAGGATTGATAAGGTCAATAAGCCTGCAGGAATCACCTTTGATTCAATACCGGCTTGCAGAAATAATGCAGGTATTGCAGGAGAAAAGATCTGTTCCTGAATTTCAAAAAATACTTAGTGATTTAACACTTGATTATAGTGTCAGGGAAAGAATAAATGAAACAATAGAGGTATTATTATGAGAGCCCCGTTTGAAAGCAGAACAATAAGATTAGAATTCATAAGTATTTTATTATTAATAACAACTTTCTGTGCTTTTTCTCAATCAGAGGATCTTATTATTGAACTCAATAAAGTTAAAGATTATGGTTATCTGCAATTTGACAATCCTAAAGGGTCTGTTAATATAAATGGATATGAGGGCAATGTGATAATAGTAACCGGGACCCCCAGATTCAGAGATAATGTTGATAACGAACAGGTTAACTACAGGAAAATCTCTCCGCCCAGGTTTTCCCTCTCAGCTGAAGTAAAAGATAATAATGTATTACTGTTATGCGATTCGTACGGGAATACAATCGATTTTAACATACAGGTTCCTGTTAATATGTCAATTAAAATTAAAAGTATTGACAATGGTGAAGTGTCTGTATACAGGATAAACGGTGAAATAGAGATTGAAAATGAATACGGCAACATTTTTGCCGGTAATATTTCAGGTTCATCCGTAATAAACACTACCTACGGTAATATCAGGGTGATTTTTAAGAAGATTCCTGAAACCCCCTGCATGTTTACTTCATTTGAAGGTGATATTGAGCTGGTTTTCCCGGAAGATGAGAAAGCCAGTCTAAAAATAAGAAGTCCGAAAGGAGAAATAATGTCTCTGGTCAACCTGGATATTACTGAGCGAAAGGCATTACTACGTTCTGACCAGGATATAAAAAAGTATACTCTCGAAAACTGGACCAGGGCAACTTTAAATGGTGGAGGGACTGAGATTATTCTAAGCTCTTATTCAGGGAATATTATTCTTAAGTATAAGAAAGATGTAACCTTTCAATTCTGAGCAGGTTATTATTAATGAATTATTAAACTAAAGACTATGAAAAGAATAATACTGGTACTGTTTTCGATTATCTTCCTGTCACCTGTTTTTGGTCAGAAAAGCGCATTGGAAGGCTTCTGGTGGCTTGAAATAAAACACGGGGAACCACATATGTATCTTAACAATGAAAAAGACCGCAGTGGTTCGAACTATGGAAGCTCAATTGATCTTGAAAGATTCGACGGGTACAAAACAGGCAATAATGTTGTCTTTTATCTTCGAAACGAAGCTGGAGAAATAAAATTTACAGGCGATATTACAGAACAATCAGGAGAAGGATCATACGAATGTAACATCAATAAGTCGTATATAGCAGAAATGGAAAAGCTTGGATATACTGACTTTGGCGACAGAGAGTATTTGTTATTTTTTCTTAAAGATTTCAGGATTGAAACACTCAAAGGTATGGCTTCTATTGGTTATGAAGACATTCCGTCTGATAAAGTTATGGCTATTGCTGTATTCGGTATAACACCGGAATTTATAACTGAAATAAAAAAAGAAGGATTTGACAATATTAAGATTCAACAGGTAATATCTTTTAATGCCCTGGATATAAGCCTTGAAGATATTAAGGAATTGAAATCACTGTTCGGAGACGATATGAGCATCGAAAATATCATTTCTTTTAAAGCCATGGGCATTAATAAAGAGTATGCTGATGAAATAAAAAGTACAGGCCTTGATGTTAAAGCCCGGGATCTTCTATCATTTAAAGCACTGGGTATTACTCCCGGGTATATTGAGGATCTGAGAAAGTCAGGCATTGGTGAGATAACTGCAGATAATCTTCCGGGATTAAAGTCACAGGGTGTGGATATTGATTTTATAGATGAGTGCAGAAAACTGGGATTTAAGGATCTTGATTCCGGAGATCTGATCAAACTTAAAGTGTTTGATCTTGATAAGAAATATATCGATATGATAAGGAATGCAGGCTATAAAAATGTAAACCTGGAGCAGATACTCCAGTTCAGGATAATGGATATTGATGAAAAATTTATTAAGAAAGCCAGTGAATTCAACGATGGAGTGCTTCCTGATCCAGAAAGACTTATACAGATGAAAGCATCAATAGAAAAACCTTCAAGCCATTTACGAGATAAATGATTGATTCTTAAAATCGGAATATTCCCGGATTTATACCTTTCATGAATCCGGGATTTTTATTTTCGGATTCCCCTATAAAAAATTTGTTTTATTTTTTAATATACAGTAATTTATGGGGTATGAGAAAAGTAAGATTTATATGTGTTTCGATTTTATTTATTATGAGTGCACGCGCATGCATTTCCCAGAATGAATATTCAGATCTTAGAGAACGTATGGTTGAAAACCAGATAATTGCCCGGGGGATAAGAGACAGCAGGGTGATTAAGGCTATGAAAAAGGTGGAAAGACACCTTTTTGTGCCTGAAAGTGCACGCAGGTATGCTTACCGTGATGGGCCGCTGTCAATAGGAGAAGGTCAAACAATATCCCAACCATATATCGTTGCCTTCATGACCGAAAGCCTTGAACTGGAACCAGGGATGAAGGTGCTTGAAATAGGTACAGGGTCAGGTTATCAGGCAGCTATACTGGCTGAGATAGTGGATGAGGTTTATACTGTTGAAATAGTTGAGAAGCTGGGTGAAAGAGCAAAAAGACTGCTGATCAACCTTGGATATAAGAATGTACATGTGAAAATTGGTGACGGCTATGAAGCTTGGATCGAACATGCTCCTTATGATGCTATTATTGTCACCTGCGCACCTAACAATATCCCTGGTCCACTCAAGGAACAGCTTGCTGAAGGCGGCCGGATGATAATACCGGTTGGAGGACGGGGGATACAGTACCTTATTCTTAACAGGAAGAAGAACGGGAAGATAAGACAAGAGAGTATACTGCCAGTAATGTTTGTGCCAATGGTAAATGAAAAGGGTGAAAGATATTGATATTTTAATAAATTTGATAAAAATTACTTTAAACCATAAAATATGAAACACCTGAATCTAAAACAAATTCTGATACTCGCGGCTATAATATTGTCAGCAGCCTGTAAACAGGAAATAAATGAAGAATATACAATGAAAAGAGAAAATTTTGGCGAAATAAACGGCAAAAAGGTTGAATTGATAGCCATGACCAACAAAGAGGGTAATACCATTAAACTCACCAATTACGGGGCTACACTCGTATGGCTGGAAGTGCCTGACAGAGATGGTAATAAAGAGAACATAACTTTTGGGTATGAGACACTGGAAGCTTACCTGAATGGTGATCCTTACTTCGGATCAGTGGTAGGAAGATATGCAAACCGTATTGCCGGGGGGAAATTTACCCTTGGTGATGTGGAATATAACCTGGCCATAAATAACCCCCCAAATACCCTTCATGGAGGCCCGGGGGGATGGCATAGCGTTGTATGGGATATTGAGATAATAGAAAATGAAGGGGCAGAGCCATCAGTGAAGTTTACCTATATAAGCCCCGATATGGAAGAAGGATATCCAGGGGAGGTGGAGGCTGAAGCTATTTATACATGGACCGGTGAGAATGAACTGGTAATTGAATATAAATGCAGCACCGATAAAAAAACAGTATTGAATGTAACAAACCATGCATATTTTAACCTTCATGGTGCCGGAAATGATGATATACTTGATCATGAACTTATGATAGCAGCTACTAAATTCACACCCGTCGATGAAAACCTGATACCTACGGGGGAACTAAAGCCTGTTGAAGGAACACCTTTTGACTTTACAACACCATATGTGATAGGTGACCGCATAGAGGATGACTATGAACAGTTGAGACTGGGGTTGGGATATGATCATAATTTCGTACTTGACAATAAAAATGAACCTGATGCTGTAGTTTATGAACCTGGGTCAGGGCGATTGATAGAAATGACAACCGATCAGCCCGGGGTACAGTTTTATTGCGGCAATTTCCTGAACGGGCTGGAAAAAGGACATGGAGGGAAATTATATGAATACAGGAGCGGCTTATGCCTCGAGACCCAGCATTTCCCTGACAGTCCCAATCAGCCTGGTTTCCCTTCAGCGGTGCTCGAACCAGGTAAGCCGTTTACATCAAAGACAGTGTACAAATTTTCTGTGAAATAAGTGAATAAAAAGAGGCTTAGGCTAAGTAAAAGCTAATGTCGATTCTGAAATTCATAATTCGTTAATCGGTGTTCGATATTGGCTTCGCCGAGCTCAAATCCCTCACTTGCCTCTGGCAAGTTCGGAATTTTCGGTTCAACATTCATAACTATAAACATTTACATCGAAAATGAAAAGAAATATATTTGCTTCATTATTTATTATCTGCTCTTTTTCCCTGTTTGCTCAGAAGGAAGAAGTCTTTCCTTTCATGGACACTTCCCTTTCCTTTGAAGAAAGAGTTGATGACCTTGTCTCAAGGATGACAATGAAAGAGAAGGCCGACCAGCTCTTGTATACAGCTCCTGCCATACCAAGGCTGGGTGTCCCCGAATATAACTGGTGGAACGAGGCACTTCACGGAGTGGCAAGGTCAGGATGGGCAACTGTATTTCCACAGTCTATTACCCTCGCTGCTTCATGGGATGAAGACCTGATGTATGAAATAGCAAGTATTATTTCCGATGAGGCAAGGGCCAAGTTTCACGATTACCAGAGAAGAGGAATGAGGGGAATATACCAGGGACTGACGTTCTGGTCGCCCAATATAAACATTTTCAGGGATCCCAGATGGGGAAGAGGGCATGAAACCTATGGTGAAGACCCTTACCTCACCGGTAGAATGGGGCTACAGTTTGTGCTGGGTATGCAGGGTGATGATCCTCGATACCTAAAAACAGTGGCAACGGCTAAACATTATGCTGTTCATTCCGGGCCTGAACCAATCAGGCATGAATTCAATGCCGAGGTCAGTGAAGTAGACCTGCGTGAAACATACCTGCCCGCATTCAGGACACTCGTAGTTGAAGGGAATGTACAATCTGTTATGGGTGCATATAATATGTTCAGAGGACACCCTTGCTGTGCCAGTGAGGAGCTATATGGCATACTTCGTAATGAATGGGGCTTTGATGGGTATATAGTATCAGACTGCTGGGCCATATCTGATTTTCATACCTTCCAGGATTATACGCAAACACCGGCTCAATCTGCGGCTATTGCAGTAAAGAGAGGCACTGATCTGAATTGCGGGATTACTTTCAACCATCTTGAAGAAGCAGTACAGCAGGGGCTATTAACCGAGGCAGACCTTGATGTCGCAGTGAAACGTATTATGCTTGCACGTTTCAAACTTGGATTGTTTGACCCGGATTACATGGTACCGTTTGCAGGAATACCACTCAGCGCAAATTGCTCGGATTATAACAATACAATGGCAAGAGAGGCTGCCAGAAAATCAATAGTACTTCTAAAGAATGACGGCATTCTGCCGCTTAACAGAGAAATCAAGAGAATTGCTGTGATTGGACCCAATGCAAATAATTTTGAAGCCCTGATAGGTAATTATAACGGCATTCCCAAAAATCCTATAACCGTGCTTGATGGTATTATTAATAAAACTGGTGAAAGAGCGGAAATAGTCTTTTCACATGGGAGTCCTCTTGCGGAGGGCCTGCATAACCTTGTCCCTGTTCCTTCAGAGTACCTCTTTACCTACAATGATGTACAGGGAGTATATGCAGCATACTATGATAACCTGGATTGTGAGGGTGAGCCTGTATTTACACGTGTTGATGATAATATAGATTTCTACTGGGAAACTTACAGTCCTCACCCTGACATAGCGGATGATAACTGGTCGGTTAAATGGGAAACCTGGCTCAAACCACCTGTCACAGGTCAATATTTCCTTGGAAGCTGGGGCTCATCAAACTACAAGATATATATTGATGGTGAAGAATTTATAAGCTATAATGGTAGTCATCATGCTTTTCATCGTGAGAAAGGGATAATGCTTGATAAAAACAGGGAATACATGGTGGAAATAATTTACAGGAATTACGGAGGAGATGCTGATATGAAATTCCTCTGGTCCCCACCACAGGAAGATGCGATTGGAGATGCCGTAGAACTGGCCGAATCTTCGGATAAAGTATTACTTGTCCTGGGTTTGTCTCAGAGGCTTGAAGGGGAAGAGATGCCTCTTAAGATAGATGGTTTTATGGGAGGGGACCGTACTCATCTTAACTTACCGGCAGCCCAGAGGGAGTTATTCAACAGGATTATGCAGACAGGAAAACCTGTAATTGTAATTCTTATGAGCGGCAGTGCCCTTTCAGTAAATGATATCGATCAAAAGGCAAATGCTATCTTGCTGGCCGGCTATCCCGGCCAGCAAGGAGGAAATGCTGTTGCTGATGTTCTCTTTGGTGATTATAACCCGGCAGGGCGGTTGCCTGTTACCTGGTATAAGTCGGTTGAGCAGTTACCTTCCTTTGAGGATTATGACATGGAAGGACGTACATACAGATATTTCAGGGATGAGCCCCTTTATCCCTTTGGTTACGGACTAAGCTATACAACATTTGAATACGGGGAACTCGATATGCCACGGAAAATAAAGGCTGGAGAAAAGGCAGAAATAAGTATAAGCGTGAAAAATACCGGTGAAAGGGCAGGTGAAGAGGTGGTTCAGTTATATGTAAGTGACGAAAAAGGATCAACTCCACGTCCTGTAAGAGAACTAAAAAGGTTTAGAAGGATAAGCCTTGCACCGGGAGAAATTAAAACAATTAAATTCACTCTCGCTGAAGAGGATCTTTCAATGATAGATGAGAATAATAAAAGGGTGAGCGAACCGGGCTGGTTCACTATAAGTGTCGGGGGTAAACAACCGGGTTTCACAGGAAGGTTTGACCCTGAATTTACAGATGTAAGGTCAGGAAAAATAAGGTATAGATAGTCAGTTACCGGGTTCTGGGTAAGTGGGTATTCGCCTACGCTTAGGCGGACAAGCTGGGTGGGGTTTTCAAATTCAGTATACAGGGCTCTAATTATCATGTTATAGGTAATGTTTCAACGATATTGGAATATGAACAATTATTACCGGTTATTGTTACTTATTTAATTATAAAGATGCAACTATGAAAAAGATAATGACTATGTTAATGTTTATGACCTCGGTAACTTTATTGAATGCTCAGAATCCATCAATATATGATTTTACCGTTTTAACTCTTGAAGGCGAAGACTTCAGCTTTTCTCAACTGAAAGGGAAGAAAGTAATGATAGTCAATACCGCTTCCAAGTGTGGCTTCACGCCACAGTATGAAGAACTACAGGAACTCTGGGAACATTACGGGGGTGATGGTTTTATTATCATCGGTTTTCCCGCAAATAATTTCATGAAACAGGAACCGGGCTCCAATGAGGATATAAAGGAATTTTGCACCAGGAATTACGGGGTTACTTTCCCTATGATGTCAAAAATATCAGTTAAGGGTGATGACATGCATCCTGTTTATAAATGGCTGACCACCAAAGATCTTAATGGGGTAGAGGATTCGAAGGTCCAGTGGAATTTCCAAAAATACCTGATTGATGAAAATGGTAAACTTTTTAAAGTGATAAAACCAAGAACCAAACCTACCGATCCTGAAATCCTGAACTGGCTTAACGGATAAATAAACATTGTTCAGGGCATTCTATTTTATTTAGGTCTAAATACTTTATTTATTTTTTCCGGCTATCAGGTTTTGATTATATTTAGATCTTATACCTGATATCATATGTATCTACTCGGAATAGATGTTGGCAGCTCATTTGTTAAGGCATCGGTAATTAATGCTGAGACGGGGAAGTTAATATGTTCTGCTTCTGCGCCCGGTCAGGAAATGAATATATCTGCAATCAATACGGGATGGGCTGAACAGGACCCGGAAACATGGTGGCAGGCCCTAAATCTTGCAGTGAAAAAGTGCCTGAAGGATAACAATTCCCTGAAGGAAAATATGGCTGCAATAGGAATATCATACCAGATGCACGGACTGGTAGCTGTCGATCGCAACCTGTCAGTCATCAGACCTTCAATAATATGGTGTGACAGCCGTGCTGTAAAATACGGTAATAATGCCTATGAAAAGTTAGGACATAAGTACTGCATGGCTAATCTCCTGAATAACCCGGGGAATTTTACAGCTGCCAAGCTGGCATGGATGAAAGAAAATGAACCGGGAAATTACGAAAAAATATACAAGGTAATGCTGCCCGGTGATTATATTGCTATGCGTTTAACCGGTGAAGTATATACAACTATAACAGGTTTGTCCGAGGGTGTTTTCTGGGATTTCAAAGAACATAAAATGAGTGACAGAATACTTGATTATTTTGATTTTGGTTGTGATATCTTCCCCGCCATCATTCCAGTATTTTCCATCCAGGGCGATCTCAGCTCCGGGGCAGCAGCCACACTGGGATTAAAAAAAGGGATACCAGTAAGCTACCGAGCCGGTGACCAGCCAAATAATGCTTTCTCACTCAATGTAATGGAGCCCGGAGAAGTTGCTGCCACTGCAGGTACGTCGGGAGTTCTTTATGGGGTAACGGATAAGGTACAAACCGATGAAAGATCGCGTGTGAATTTATTTGCCCATGTGAACCACAGTAATGACAATATGCGCATTGGTATGCTCGCCTGTATTAACGGGACCGGAATAATGAATGCCTGGATCCGAAGGATAACAGGTGCAGGGTTAAATTATGAGGATATGAACAGTATGGCTGAAGAAGTGTCACCGGGAAGTGAGAATTTGAAGGTTTTTCCATTTGGAAACGGTGCTGAAAGATTACTTGGAAATGCAGATACCGGGGCTTCATTCAGAAACCTTAATCTTAATATTCACACTTCTGCACACCTTTTCAGGGCTGTGCAGGAAGGCATAGCCTATGCTTTCAGGTACGCTTCCGAGATAATGAATGAAGCAGGTGCCAGAATTTCCCTTATAAGAGCAGGGCGTGCAAATATGTTTCTGAGTCCCTTATTTGGGCGTTTAATAGCTGATCTTACGGGTGCATCTGTACTTCTTTACAATACAGACGGATCAATTGGCGCAGCCAGGGGGGCCGGACTTGGCGCAGGGATATATACTGAGAAAAAAGAAGCCTTTAAAGGCATGAAAATAATGGAGGAGATCGTTCCCGTCAAAAATGAATCAGAGCTCTATATACCATTATACGATCAATGGAAACAATCTCTGATTAAAGAATTGCATAATGATAACATATAAAATAACAGGACATGTTTAAAAGTATCGACAATATTAAGTATGAAGGCAGTAATTCAGATAATCCACTAGCCTTTAAATGGTATGATGAGGAGGAGAAGGTGGCAGGTAAATCCATGAAGGATCACCTGCGCTTTGCCGTAGCTTACTGGCATTCATTCTGTGGCGATGGCTCAGACCAGTTTGGTGATCCCACACGTTTTTTCCCGTGGGACAATGTGAAAGACCCAATTGACAAGGCAAAATATAAGCTTGATTCAGCTTTTGAATTCATTAGTAAGATCGGTACTCCTTATTATTGCTTTCATGATACTGATATGGTGGGTAATGGTACCGTCTTTGAAATAGAAAAGCGCCTGGAGAAAATAATACCACTGGCAAAAGATATGCAGGAAGCAACGGGTATAAAGTTATTGTGGGGTACCGCGAACCTTTTTTCAAATCCCAGGTATATGAATGGTGCAGCTACCAACCCCGATTTCAGGGTTCTGACACATGTAGCCACCCAGCTTAAGAATGCCATAGATGCCACTATTGCCCTGGGAGGGGAGAATTATGTTTTCTGGGGAGGCCGCGAAGGGTATATGAGTTTGCACAATACAGATATGAAAAGGGAACTTGATCACCTTGCTATGATGCTCACCTTGGCACGTGATTACGGTAGAAAAAATGGTTTTAACGGAACTTTCCTTATCGAGCCCAAACCCATGGAACCAACAAAACATCAATATGATTATGACACTGATACTGTAATTGGTTTCCTCAGGCATTACGGTCTTCAGGATGATTTTAAGATCAATATTGAAGTAAATCATGCAATACTGGCGGGACATACTTTCCAGCATGAATTGCAGGTTGCTGCAAATGCGGGGCTCCTTGGAAGTATTGATGCGAATAAGGGCGATTACCAGAACGGATGGGATACGGATGAATTTCCAACCAATATTTACGAAGTTACAGAAGCCATGATGGTAATACTGGCAGCAGGTGGATTTACCACCGGGGGGATAAACTTTGATGCCAGACTGAGAAGGAATTCAACAGATCCAGAGGACCTGTTCTATGCTCACATATCGGGTATGGACACTTTTACAAGGGCATTGATT
>CAZSJH010000037.1:0-20125 GCA_964607105.1 uncultured Rikenellaceae bacterium
GGTTTCACTGCCTGTTCAAATTTATCCAGTGACTGCTGGTTAAGTATTATTGCAGTATCAAAGGTTCTAAGTATAGGGCTGCTGATTCTTTCATCGCTCAGGATAACCGTAACATTAGCTGTACCTCCGCGCATCTCTGGCCCGTATGACGGCATCCAGCTCACTTCCATATCCTGCATTATTCCGGAGTAAGCCATTATTTTACCCATAGAAAGTACTCCCTGTCCACCAAAACCGGCTATTATTATTTCTTCTGTCATAACTTCAAAGTTTTCAATTATTAAGCACAAATTTAATCTTCAGGCACTTTAAAATCCCCCAGTGGATAGAAAGGAAACATATTTTCTTCCATCCACTTGTTTGATTCAACCGGGGTCATTTTCCATCCTGAAGGACAGTTAGATACAACCTCTATAAAGCATGTTCCCTTATTTCGTTTCTGGTATTCGAATGCTTTTTGTATTGCTTTCTTTGTCTTTCTCACATTACCCGGTTTATGTACACTCTGTCTTGTAACATAATATGTGCCGGGCAGAGTAGCTACTATATCAGTAATTTTCAACGGGTTCCCCATGAGCTTAACATCCCTGCCATAAGGGGTGGTAGATGATTTCATTCCTAGCAATGTGGTGGGTGCCATCTGTCCCCCGGTCATCCCGTATATACCATTATTGATGAAAATAATAAGGATATTCTCACCCCTGTTGCAGCTGTGAATGGTTTCAGCAGTTCCTATAGCAGCCAGGTCACCATCACCCTGGTATGTAAACACATATTTTTCAGGTAACAGTCTTTTTATTGCAGTAGCCAGCGCAGGCGCCCTTCCATGTGCTGCTTCCTGCATATCAAGATTCATATAATTGTACATCAGCACGGAGCAGCCTACTGGTGTTACACCGATTGTATCCTGCTGAATGCCCATCTCCTCAATTACCTGTGCAAGTAACTGGTGGGTAGTTCCATGTCCGCAACCCGGGCAATAATGCATGACATTGTCCGTCATCACTGATGATTTCTTATGGACAAGGTTTTCGGGCTTAACTATCTCTTTTGCACTTATATCTGCCATGATCTTATCCTCCAATAATTTTAGTTTTCAAATTCTCAACAACTTCCTCGGCTGTTGGTACTATACCTCCCATCCTTCCAAAATGTTCAACAGGTACCTTGCCATTCACTGCCAGTTTTACATCTTCGACCATTTGTCCCGCGCTCATTTCAACAGAGAGGATCCCTTTAACACGATTAGCTAATTCATTAATCTCTTTTGAAGGGAAGGGGAAGAGTGTGATTGGTCTTAGTAAACCAACCTTTATTCCTTCATCCCTTGCCAGTTGTATGGCTTTCTGTGATACGCGTGAACTTGTACCGTAAGCTACGAGCAGGTATTCTGCATCCTCACACTGGAATGTTTCATACCTGACCTCTTTATCCTGCATTTCCCTGTATTTTTTCTGCAGCTTTATATTAAACTGCTCCTGCTTATTGGAATCAAGATCCAGTGATGTAATAATATTTCTCTCCCTGTCGGGTGTTTTTCCTGTTGTTGCCCAGGCAGGCATTTCTTTTGATCTTTCCTTTTGTGGTTTAAGCCATACCTTTTCCATCATCTGCCCTATTGCACCATCTGATAATATCATTGCGGGGTTCCTGTACTTGAATGCCAGATCAAATGAAAGTTCAACGAAATCAGCCATTTCCTGTACTGAAGACGGTGCCAGCACTATCAGCCTGTAATCACCGTGGCCACCGCCTTTGGTGGCCTGGAAATAGTCAGACTGCGCCGGCTGGATTGTACCCAGCCCCGGACCGCCTCTTACCACATTTACTATCAGACAGGGCAATTCTGCTCCTGCTATATAACTTATCCCCTCCTGCTTAAGTGATATACCTGGTGATGAAGATGATGTCATTACTTTCTTTCCGCAGCCTGCTCCTCCGTACACCATATTAATAGCAGCCACTTCACTTTCGGCCTGTAAAACTACCATTCCTGTTCTTTCATGTGGCTTTTCAGCTGTCAGGTATTCCAGGACTTCACTCTGTGGAGTAATGGGATATCCAAAATAGGCATCGGTACCAGCTCTTATTGCCGCTTCAGCAATAGCCTCGTTGCCTTTCATTAATCTCAGTTCCTTTTCCATATTTTTTCTTAAGCTTTTATTGATTAAACTTTTATCCGGTAAACGGTTATTACTCCATCAGGACAAACAACGGAACAGTTTGTACAGCCTGTACATACATCCATATTGTCAGCTTCAGCATAATTTTAGCCCTTGCTGTTCACCTCGGATGAAAGGGCAATAACCTCTGTGGGACATGCTGTGACGCATACTCCACAACCTTTACATTTTTCAATATCGATAACTATCGATCCTTTTAGTGCCATATTCTTTTTATTAAATTATTAATCAGTTATTTAAAATCCTCATAAAATCTCTGTAGTCTTTTCTCAAGGATGGGGAACATGGTCATGGGAACCTGTGACACGCATGCCCTGAGTCCTTCTTTCTTATCACTCCCTGTTATATTCAGCGTTATTGCACTGATACCATAATACAGCAAGTTCTCTAAAAGCTCACCGCTATTCATGCCGGGAAATGAGATCGTGAAATAGAAACCATCGGCTATAGGCCTGTCAATATCATTATCATATACTATTTTAAAACCGTTCGCTATGAACATCTGTTTCATCATCCTTGCCCTTTCACCATATTCCTTCACTTCTTCAATATAGTTATATTCACCTTCATTAACTGCTTTCAGCATTGCATAAAGACCATATTGTGCGGTATGTGTTACACCTGCCGAAAGTGCATAAAGAGCTCCAAATACCACTGCATGACCAAAAAGGTCACTTGTATAGTACCTTTTCAGGTCAGGATAACGGCGATTATACAATTTATCAGATATGACAAGCATGCCAACACGCTGGCCGGCATAACTGAATGCTTTAGAGCTGGATATTAGTAACAGGTAATTATCACAATAATTGGCTATTGTCGGCTGAAAAGGCGCCTGTCCCGGCCTGCCGTAATTATTACGAAAGTCCATACCAAAATATGCCAGGTCCTCAATAACAACAGCATCATATTTAGATGCCAGTTCTCCAATTATTTTAAGCTCTTCCTCTGTAAAACATATCCATGACGGGTTGTTCGGGTTTGAATAAAGGATACTTGAAACCTTCCCTGTTTCAAGGTATGACTCAAGCTTTGCCTTCAGTTTTTCTCCCCGGTAATTATACACATCAAACGACCTATAATCCTGCCCCAGAATTTTTATCTGCTGTTTCTGTACCGGGAAACCCGGGTCAATGAACAGAGTACCTTCCTTTGTCTTGTCGTTCCTGTTAACCACAAGGAAGCTGGCCATGCCACCCATAAGGGAGCCAACCGTAGGAATGCATCCTTTGGGACTAACATCTACATCCAGGAATAACTTGATAAACTTCGAAGTTTCACCTTTCAACTGAGGCAAGCCTTCAATATTTGGATATATTGATGTAACACCGTCATCAAGAGCTGCTTTCTCTGCCTTAATTCCCACAAGCGGTGAAGGCAATCCCGGTACTCCCATTTCCATCCTGATGAATTTCTCCCCTGCCTCTTTCTCAATCTCGTTTACCAGCTTAACTATTTCACGAATACTAGCATTATCCAATGAATCCAGATCACTCTCCCTGATCATGGCTGCCACTATTGAAGAATTAATTGGCGTATTTCTCATAAATAATTGTTTTACTTAATGTTCAAAATGAACAGGGGCAGTCTGTGTAAACTGCCCCTGTATCAATAAGTTATTCTTTCCCCATCAGAAATACAACTAGGCCCATGGGCATAATAATGATTTGTGGTAACAATAACCAGGTAACATGATTATCTGTTTTCAATGTAATATCCCGTCTCATAAACATTTTCTACTCTATGGGACCCTAAATATACAAATTCTAAACTCAATTTAAAACATGTTAAACATCAGGTTTGGACAGAGCGGCGAAGGCAAGTATCACACCAAGTATAATCCCGTAAACAGCAGCAATAAGTACCCTGAATTGCTCTGGCATCAGGAAATTTAATGTCTGTGCAGGTATCCAGAAAAGAAAAATGGTCTTTTTCAATACAAATCCATAGTGAGTATCCCAGTCTATTTCTTTTAATATCTGGCTAACCTTCATTTTTGAGAAGAAACCCTGCACTGTTCCTCCTGTCATTTCAATATGAGAATCAGTGATTTTATGCACGGTCATTAAAACCGGGGCATAAAAAATGTTCAACAGAATGCTTATGCAAAAAGCTACTCCAAGCTTCCCTGCAGAAAATGAACCACCCATAGCTTCAATTGAACCATTTAGACCTGCAAATTCAAGGAGTATAGGTACCCCCCTGGCAAATATTATGAAGGCTGCCTGGATTGTCATCCCCAGTATACCCCACACCAGAGCCCTTGGAAATATTCCGAAACCCGGAGCAGTATATTTACCGGTTCTTATCCTCAAACCAATTAATTCCCCTGTTGTAGCCAGTATAGCAAACTTTATAAAACTGGTAAGGAAAGGAAATCTGGAATAAAAGCTATCATAATAATTATATAATGTCTCACTTAGAATGAAAGGAGTAAAAACAACTGCCAGGAATAAAATCAGTAAAATATCAGACTTTTTCATAATTGACTCATTTCTTCGAGCTTTACCGAGCCAGCAGCAATCGTTTGTTAATGCAAGCTCGTACTGCCCGGTTCATCACTCATAATTGCTCTATTCTTATCCTGGCATCCACTGCTTTTACTGTTTCCGGGGACCCCATGAGAGGATTAAGATCCATCTCGGTTATTTCAGGCGCTTCTTCCAGCAACCCGGACAGGCGTGTCAGAGTATCAGCAAATGCTTTAATGTTAACACCTTCCTGCCCCCTGGTTCCCTCAAGTATCTTAAAGCCTTTAAGCTTTCTTATCATATTATTAGCCTCATTCTTACCCAGCGGCACGAGTGCACTATTTACATCCTTCAATACCTCAATGAATATTCCTCCCAGTCCGGCCATAATGAGATGACCAAATCCACTCTCTTTTATAGCACCTGCAAAAAGTTCCTGTCCGTTGACCATAGGCTGCATAAGTACTGCTTCCGCCCCAGGAATCGCCATCAAGCGCCTGAATTCATCCACTGTCCTTTCACGGCTTTCAATATTAAGGATCACACCACCAACGTCTGATTTATGTACGGGCCCGACCACTTTCATTACGAGGGGAAATCCAAGTTCTTCTGATTTTTGTGCTGCTTCATCCTCTGTATGAACTGTTACTTCTTCTACCCTACCTATACCGGCAGAATCAAGTAAAGCCCTCACATCATCAGGTCCGAGGTAACCATTCTCATTTCTGTTTATTACTTCCCTTATATCCTTGCTGTTTATCTCCGGTTTATCGAAAGTATCATCCCCATAGAATGATGCATTCATAACCCTTCCCAGAGCATGGGCAAAAACCACCTCATCAGGAAAATTAACATTCCCCTTTTCAATAAAGGCTTTAATTGCATCTCCTGCATTTATCAGTGATGGCAATACTGGGTAAACCGGTTTTTTCCCCGTCCGCATTTTTTCATGCAATACATTATAAACTTCATCAACAGGGAATAAACCCGGGCTTCCAAATATAACAGCTATCGCATCAATCATATCGAAATCATTTTCGCAGGCATCCAGTATGGCAGCCAGTTGCTCAGCAGTGCCCGTGGCAAGAAAATCTACAGGATTTGCGACAGAAGAACCCGGGAAAAGTTTTTCAAGCAGGGCCTCTGCCTTATCGCCCTTCAGTTGCGGAATCTCCATTCCTTCTTTTGAGAGGGCATCGGTCATCATTACAGCCGGTCCCCCGGCATGCGTAACAATAGCCATATTTCTCCCTGAAGGAAGTGGACCCATGAGTACCGATGCCACTGCAGCCATTTCATGACGCCCATAGCATCGTATGATACCTGCTTTTCTGAAAAGTGCATCCACAGCCACATCAGGGCTTACCATGGCTCCTGTATGTGATGAGGCAGCCCTGCTCCCCGCCTCAGATGATCCGGCCTTGATCGCTGCAATTCTGCATCCTTTACCTATGAGAGAGGAGGCATGCCTGAGAAGCATTTCAGGATTGCCTATATTCTCAATATATAATAATTTTACCGGCGCACTCTTTCCATGCTCATATGTTTCATCCATATACTTCAACACATCCTCTACACCTGCCTGGGCACTGTTGCCGACAGAAAAAACACTTGAATAACGGACACCGTTTGGTATGGTTGATTCCTTGATAAATACGGACGTGGCCCCAGAGCCTGATATAAGATCTACTCCCAGGGGATCAAGAACCGGGATAGGTTCTGTAAAAACACCACTGTATGAAGGAGTAAGCACACCTATACAATTTGGACCTATAAGACAGCCGTTAACCGAGTTAACTATTTCCACTATCTCCCTCTCGAGCCTTGCCCCTTCTTCATTCTCTTCACCAAAACCGGCAGAAAGAATAATAAATGCTCTTGTACTCTTCTGCTGCGCCAGTATTTCCACGGTTTGTTTACAATATTTCGCAGCTATGGCAATTATTGCCAGGTCGGTCTCCGGAATATCGGCAGGACTTGCATAGGATCTCAAGCCCTGAACTTTCTCTGACTTGGGATTAATAACATAGAGGTCTCCTTTATATGCACCATCAAGAATATTCTTAAGGACCTTACCGCCTGGCTTTGATAAATTATCTGAACCCCCGACAACAACAATATTCCGGGGATTTAATAAGTAGTTGTTAATCATAGCATTATTATTAGTCGGAAAAAGGCATCAATGGCCAGTGAATGTATAAAAATCAATTAAATCACACAATAATTGTTCGCAAATTGTTGATTTATTGAATCGTTGAATAATCCTTATGCTGAATGCTTTTCCTTTGACTTATCAGTCAATCCCTAAAATTACATTTGAACCCTTTATAATTGCATACGCTTCGCTGCCTTTTTTAAGACCCAATTGTTCAAATGATTTTTTTGTAATTACCGATGTTATATCCAGCCCGGGTGCTATTTCGATTACTACCTCAACATTTACAATACCTGTTTCATAGGATTTAACTTTACCTTTTAGTACGTTACGTGCACTTAATTTCATTTTACCGCCTCTTATTGATTATTATTTTACTTTAATTATCTCAATATCCGACTTAATATATCTATGGAATCCCTGATACATTTTTCACATACATTTTCAAAAGCATTATTCGCAACTGCCCTGTCATGATCTTCAGATGAATCAAGCTCATAACCTAACAGTTCCATACAGTTTGTAGTTCCATGTAATTTCTTAAAGTCAGAATCAAACTTTCTTATCAGCTCATATGCTGCATCAGTTCGCTCATGATTATCAGGATATCTATTCCCGCAATAAAGACTAATAGTCATAAAGCTTCCAGTAATCGCCCCGCATGTTCCTTGCATATGTCCCATGCCACCACCAAAACCTGATGCGACCTTCTCCAAAATATCCACCTCCACTTTAACCTCCCCTGCCATCGAGCTCAGTACCGACTGCGAGCAGTTAAATCCAGATCTGAATCTTTCTATAGCTTCCCTTTTAATGCTTTCTTTATTCATTTTTCATTCTTTTTAATCAATAACAAATTTAATTAATAATCTATAATTGACTAAAAGTACAGCTCGACTTCGGTATTCCACAAATACAGTATTTCTGCTTATATTTGGGGACTCATTAAATTAGATGAAAAATACAGTTAAAGACATATTGAAAGGCAAGGGATTTGGTGTTGAAGAAATAGTATACCTACTCAAATCTGATGGTGAGAACAGGGAAGAACTTTTCAGGGAATCAGCCAGGATAAAATATAAATACTCAGGTAATAAAGTTTATTTCAGGGGATTAATAGAGTTTTCCAATATTTGTGACAAGAATTGTTTCTACTGTGGCATACGCCGGGATAACAAACAATTTGAAAGGTATAACCTTAGCGATAAAGAAATTGTTGATGCCGCCCGCTATGCCTTCAAGAATAATTTTGGATCCATAGTATTACAATCGGGGGAACTCACCGGCTCACAGTTCACTGCAAGGATCACCAGCTTACTGAGGAAAATAAAAAAATTATCTGACGGTAAACTGGGAATCACATTATCAGTTGGTGAGCAAACAGAGGAGGTTTACCACGAATGGTATGAAGCCGGAGCGCACAGGTACCTGCTGCGTATTGAAGCATCAAACCCTGACCTTTACTCAAGACTGCACCCGGGTGATAAAGTGCATAGTTACCTGAACAGGCTGGACTGCCTGCACATACTACAGAAAATTGGTTACCAGACAGGTACAGGAGTAATGATAGGACTACCCTTTCAGACATATGAAGATCTTGCCGCTGATTTGCTCTTTATGAAAAACTTCGACATTGATATGGTTGGTATGGGACCCTATATAGAACATGCCAATACGCCTCTCATAAAACATAAAAATGAACTCCTCCCCATAAAGGCCAGGTTTGACCTTTCGCTGAAAATGATAGCGGTACTGAGAATTTTGATGAGAGATATTAATATCGCCGCATCCACTGCTCTCCAGGCGATAGACCCGATGGGCCGGGAAAAAGCTGTCAGGATAGGTGCAAATGTTATTATGCCGAATATCACTCCCGGTATTTACCGGGACAATTATAATCTTTATGAAAATAAGCCCTGTACCAATGATTCAGCTAACGAATGCATACACTGCCTGAAGGCGAGCCTGGAGTTGGTAGGTGCAGAACCAGGTTATGGTGAATGGGGAGATTCAGTCCATTATTTTAAAAGGCTGAAGCAGGAAACAAAATATAATTCCTATTTTGAATAAAAAAATCATCAGGATGAAAAATAATATTATTGTACTTGGAACTGGCCTGGTTGGTTCAGCAATGGTAAAAGACCTGAGCAGCGATTACCTTGTTACTGCTGTAGATATCTCATCTGAAAATATCAGTAAGCTTAAGGGATTGGATAATGTAAAAGCTATGACAGCTGATCTTTCCGATTCATCAATCATCAAGGACCTTGTTCGTGGTCATGACCTTGTAATTGGAGCCCTCCCGGGGCATATGGGTTACAAATCGGTAAGGGACACTATAGAAGCAGGTAAAGATATGGTTGATATATCCTTCTTCCCTGAAGATCCGTTTGGTCTTGACAGAATGGCAAAAAACAAAGGAGTAACAGTTGTCACCGACTGCGGTGTAGCTCCTGGTATGGGTAATATCATACTTGGTCACCACCATTCATTAATGAATGTAGAGAGATATGAATGTTACGTGGGTGGATTACCATTCAAGAGGGAATGGCCCTGGCAGTATAAAGCAGTTTTCTCCCCTATTGACGTGCTTGAGGAATATACACGGCCTGCACGCTATATGCTTAATGGTGATATCGTGGTAAGGAAAGCGCTGTCAGAACCAGAATATCTTGAATTTGAAGAGATTGGAACCCTTGAAGCATGGAATTCAGACGGACTGAGGAGTCTTTTAAAAACCATCCCGGCACCCAATATGATAGAGAAAACACTTCGATACCCCGGCACTATAGAATACCTGAGAATGTTAAGGGAAGCAGGCTTCTTTAGTTATGATGAGATCGACGTCAAAGGCAAAAGAATTAGACCTGTCGACCTCACGTCACAACTGATGTTCCCACAATGGCAGCTGAAAGAAGGGGAAGAGGAGTTTACGGTTATGAGGATATTCATAGAAGGCATGGAAAAAGGAGAAAAATATATTTACAGGTATGATCTTTTTGACCGTTATGACAGGAAAAACAATATAACATCCATGGCCCGGACAACAGGTTATACATGTACGGCTGTGGCAAACCTGATAATGGAAGGTATGTATGAATCACCCGGCATAAATCCTCCTGAATATATAGGAAAGACAGAAGGACATCTCAAGTTTATACTCGGGTACCTGAAAGAAAGAGGTGTTGTTTATAAGGTTGAAAAGGGATGATATAGGCTGAGGATGAGGCTAGGGATTAGGCTTTTTTTTAGCTAAAAGAAATTACTCCTACAGAAATCTGCTCAATATTGGCAAGCCTGCTTACCAGCCGATTCATTTCCAGATTTTCACCTGTAAGTTCAAGCAGGATCAATCCTGTATCCTCCCCATGTAATTCTTCATTTATCCCCAGTCGTGTTCTTATGGTACAACCGAATAAAGTGAATGTTTTCTGGACTTCCCTTATGATCTCAGACCTGTTTTTTATTATCATACCTGCTATAGCAACTGCAGATCCACCAGGTATAGCGGCTGGTCTACCCGATCCTTCGCCCAGGTTCATTCGCTTAATTTCGATACCATAAATCTTATCCAGGTCGTCCATAAGGTTCTTCATGCCTTCCTCATTGTTCTTCAGGTGAAGAAGGATATAACCCTCCCGGCTGCATCTGTCTTCGTTCAGTTCATGAAAGCCAAGCCTTGATTTTATTATTGCGGAATGTTTGCTGAGCACATCCTGTGTATGCCCTGATTCTTTAATCCTGTCTACTACCCGTACTGCAATTATTCTAAGCATAATTATTTATCATCCATTTTAAAAATACAGATCCCTTTCTCCCCGTTTTATTCTTTCAATTCTCTCTTTTGTCTTCACTGCCACATCATCATCAAGTGCTGTTAGTCCCCTGTCTATGGCTCTCCATCCTTTATTAGCAAGTTCCTCGTCAGCATAATCGACCAGGTACTCCGCAAGTGTAAGAGCAGCATTGGGGGAACAATATCTCTTGATAAACCCAGGGACTGAAAACTCCATGAAATGTTCTCCTGTTCTTCCAAGCCTGTAACATGCTGTACAGAACGAAGGCATAAAATTGTCATCCAGAAGTTCATCTATTACTTCTGCCAGTGACCTTGCATCATTAATCATAAACTGCTCCCTGTTGAGGTTCTGCTCCTCATTCTTAATATCTGCATAGGAACCCAGTTCTATTTTTGTACCACCGTCAATCTGAGATACCCCGAATTTCATCACTTCCCTCCTGACGTCATGGCTTTCCCTTGCAGTGAGGATCATTCCCGTATACGGAACTGCCAGCCTCAGTATGGCCACAAGACGTTTGAATTCATCATCCTTAACCTCATAATCCTTATTCATATTGATTGTAGCTGCATCTTTCAGCCTGGGAAATGATATTGTATGAGGACCCACATTATAGCATGCTTCGAGATGGTTGGTATGACGAATTAGCCCCAATACTTCAAAACGCCAGTCATATAATCCGAACAGTGCTCCTATGCCAACATCATCGACGCCAGCCTCCTGAGCTCTGTCGAGAGCTGTCAGCCTCCAGTTATAATCACTCTTCTTTCCCGCAAGATGATACCACTTGTAAGCTTCAGGATGATATGTTTCCTGGAAGATCTGGTAAGTTCCAATACCTGCATCGCCTACTGTTCTGAATCCCTCAATGTCCATTGGGGCAGCATTGATATTAACTCTCCTGATCTCACCCCTACCCTTTTTTACACTGTAAACCAATTTAACGGTATGGGCCATGTAATCTGGCGAATATTTGGCATGCTCACCATAAACAAGGATAAGACGTTTTTGCCCGTTATCTTCCAGCGCCGATACTTCCTTTTTTATTTCATCATCTGTTAATGTTCGTCTTACAGCCTCGGTATTACTTGTCCTGAAGCCACAATATTTACAGTTATTACTACAGTAATTGCCTATATATAAAGGTGCAAAGAGTACAATCCTGTTTCCATACACTTTCTCCTTCAAGGCACGTGCCCCGGCCTTTATCTCCTCGATCACCTCCTGGTCATCAGCATTAATCAACACAGCCGTCTCCTCCAGTGTCAGCCTGTTTTTATCAAGTGATTTGGCTATTACGTCTCGTACCCTTGACTTGTCAGGCTTTGTGTCGTTAATTATATTCCATATCTCATCAGGGTCAATAAATGGCTTCATCCTTTGATCCCTGATTGATAATTTTTCAGGATTAAACTTCATATCATTATTTAAACTTAACCTAATTAAACCTAATGCAAATTAAGCAAATCAAGGTACTGATTACAATGAAAAATATCATAATATCCTAAAAAATAATATCTTTGGTCTTGTGAATTAACATGTCAGGCACCCGGTATAATTTTATTGAATCATATTCTAAGTCACCACCCATACTTTTATAAAAACTGAGCCTCAACTGACCATTGTGGTTCAGGCTCCGGTTGGCTGTTTCAAATAATACGATTGCAATCTTTTATCCCTTGTCTTTATCCTTCTTTGACAAAGTATGCTACTTTTTCAATTGAGGTAATTATATCATACTCTTCAAGGAATACATTTGTTGGCACATTTAACGGTACAGTAGTAAAGTTAACAATGCCTTTTATACCTGCTTTTATGGCTGCATCGGTCACAGCTCTTGCAAAATCTGGAGGTATGGTGAGTAATACGATGGTAATATTCTGTTCTTTAACAATATCCTCCATTTTTTCAACAGGGTAGCATCTTACTCCTGCTATTACCCTGTTAGCTTTCTGAGGATCATTATCAAAGGAAGCAACTATATTAAGCCTGGACCTTTTCCCCTTGAAATATGAGGTTATGGCATGTCCAAGGTTACCAATACCTATTACTGCAATATTCTGTCCTTCTTCAGAATTAATAATTTTGCCTATAGTACTTATGAGTTCCTTTACATCATATCCCTTTTTCTGAACACTTGAATAACCTATTAGCATCAGATCTCTTCTGACCTGCACAGCAGTAATATGAAGCAGGGCAGCCAGCTCATGTGAGTAGATATAATTATTACCGGCAGACAGATACCCAAGAAGGGTCCTTCGATAGCCACTAAGCCTTTCGACAGTTTTTCCTGGAAGTTTTTTCATCCGAATGATTTTGTAACTATACAAATATAATAAATAGAATAACTTTTATTCTGTGGGTTGCCTGAATGGCAAGCTCAGCGTAAAAATGGTACTTTTATACGCACGAAATCATTAAACAGCACCTGTTGATAAAATTGTCTGGCTACTGAAAGAACCACTGGTTGAAAAAAACTGGCTACAGGAAGTCTATCTTGAATTTATTTGACCTGCATGATATTTCTCAAGATATTCAAAAAGAACAGACTGGACATCAGGGAAACCCAGATCTGGAGGTAGAGAAGAAGATAATATTACTTCATCTATCTCGCTATCATCCCTTTCATTTCCCACTGACTCGATACCTGCATAATATAACCTGCCTGCCCTGAGCCTGCCATCTTCACTTACTGTGTAAGTTGCAATACATTCTATGTTGTACCTTAGCGCACCCGTTTCTTCCTCCATCTCCCTCCTGGCTGCATCACCAGCATCCTCTGTATTTTTTATGTGCCCAGCCGGAAGTTCATAACTCATCCTGTGTTTATGCTTGATAAACATCCACATATTTGTATACCTTGCTCCTATTATCACATAAGTAAGGCCGCACTCCGGCACAAAAAAGGGTGAATAAAAATCAACCTTCAGCATAATGGTACTCGATTTTTGTCAAAAGATAATCAATAGCTTCCACACTACCGCAGGAAAAATTATCTTTACCCTTCAAAATAACCTTATGAAGGAAAGATCGCCGGGAAGCAGGAGGGTTAAGAAAAATTGGCTTAAAATAAGGTGGGTTTTATTTGGCCTGCTTATCTTTTTTGGTATTACCTTCCTTGCCGGGGTATTTCATGGACGGTTTAATTTCAAATACAATACCATAGAAATTGAATATGAAAATCTTCCTGCCGGGCTCGACGGATTTACCATCGTGCATATTTCGGACCTCCACCTTAAAAGCTTCAGAAGGCATCCTGATAAGTTAATGCAGGTTTTTGACAGTATAAATTCTTATGAGCCGGATATAATAGTCAATACAGGTGATTTTGTAAGCTACATGTATGACGAAATGGATATGTTTACCGGTATACTAAGTTCATTGAAGGCAGAATACGGCGTTTATGCCATTCCCGGCAACCATGATACCGGTATGTACAGTACTTATTATAACCGTTATAACTGTGAGGAACACCTTGATATTATAGGGGAAATGCTGGAAAGTTCAGGTCATATTTACCTTAAGGATACAAGCATTTTAATAAAGATGGATACCCTGACTGTCTCGATTACAGGGGTATGTACCTATGGCATGATACCAAATATTTATTATGGTGATACAGACAGTGCACTGGTGGGTACTGACAGTTCTGATTTCAGTATAATGCTAACCCATGATCCCAATCACTGGATTAAGGATATAGAGTATCGTGATAATATTGATCTGACTTTATCAGGTCATACACACGGAGGGCAGATAGGTATATTGCTGCCGGGACTTAAACTTAGCCCGGCAAGCACTTTATACCCTGCCTGGAGTGGACTTTATGAACATCAAAATAATTATCTTTATGTAAATCGGGGCCTGGGTACCGTAGGTTTCCCGGCACGAATAGGTATGCCTCCTGAAATAACCGTAATCAGGATATTAGTTCCTTATCATCCTGTTACGCCTTAATTCCTGCATCTTCGTATCGTAGGTATTAAAGCGTTCTTCACCGAGGATGCCTTTCAGTTCTTCATTCTGCTTATTAATCAGTTCGTCCATTTTTTCCCTGTTGGCTCCGGGGTCACCTCCTCTTTCCATTGTACTGAACATCTTCTGCCTTTCTTTGGCATACTTAACAAACACTTCTTTAATGGCTTGTTCTTCCTTTTCATTTTGTAGCTTGATGATCTCCTTCATTTGTTCTATCTGTCTGTTCGCCATCTCATCGGGATCCATTTGACGCATCCCCTGCCCTCTCTGCTGACCAAACGATGATGTAACAATCATTGACAGCATAAGTATTCCAAAACCTTTCATTAATTTTTTCATAATTTATATGTATTAATATAATTTACTGATTAGACAACTGATGGTAATGTTTTATTCCTGTCTTATTCTCATCTGAATATAAATCCCTCTTTAAGAGGGTCATCGCTATCTATCCAGAATTCATGACTGCCCGTATAATATGCCTTGCCTGTTACTTCAGGGATCACTGCTTTGAAAGAGCCATAATCAAGTACTTCCTTAACCTCAACATCCATGGTGGTCCCCAGAATGCTTTCTATAGTAACGCGCTGATTTATTGACAGCTCCCCTTTGGCATAATGGAGCCCGGCTCTCGCACTTATACCCGTACCTGTGGGAGAGCGGTCAACTTCACCCTCTGCAAAAATACAAACATTGCGGCTCCAGTTATCCAGATCATAAGCCTTACCCGTAAATATTGTGCCATACAGAAAACTAAGCTCAGGTTCAAAAGGATGTTCTATCCTGAAATTTTCCATAACAGCCGATTTTATCTTTTTACCATAATCGATCAGCTTATTATAGTCCGATGAATCAAGGTTAATGCCAAGGTCATCAGCATCACAGAAAGCATAGAAAGCACCTCCAAAGGCTACATCAAAATTAATGCGTCCCACCCCCCTCACCTCTATTGTTTCGTCTTGTATTAGCAGAAATGAAGGCACATTTAAAAACGAAACCTTCTCCACTTTCCCATCTCTTACATGTGCCCTGGATCTGACCCTTCCTGCAGGAACATCAATTTCCAGAACAGGATTTTTGCCTTCTTTATTAACAAAACCCGACTCAATGGCAAACCTGGTAATCGCTATTATGGCATGTCCGCACATGGTGCTGTAACCTTCATTATGCATAAAGAATACACCAAAATCACTTCCATCTGAGAATGGCTCTGTCAGTACGGCACCATACATATCAGCATGCCCCCTGGGTTCAAACATAAGACTGGTGCGTATATGATCATGGTGAGCAGCAAAATACTTCCGCTTCTCCAGTATTGTATTACCCTTTAACACTGGCAAACCACCTGTTATTATTCGCAACGGTTCACCGCATGTATGCATGTCTATGGTTTTTATTATCATTCTCTTATCAGAAGGAATGATACTTTCTTCTTTATTCTGAATATTCATGATCAGGTCTATTTCATGGTTTTTCAACCTACAAAATACAATTATATATCCTATTTAACACCTGCCGCGCAGGCCTTTTTTCTGGCTTGATATGATTTATTATCTTGTGTACTCATTTAAAAAATATAATTATCAAAATGAAAAAAAATATATTCCAGGTTGATGCATTTACCTCCGAGCCTTTTAAAGGAAATCCTGCAGGTGTATATATTACCCATGATATGCCCACCAGGAAAATGATGCAAAATATTGCAATGGAGATGAATTTATCTGAAACGGCTTTTGTTATACCACGTGGAAAGGACTTTGAAATACGTTATTTTACACCAGTAAGCGAGGTAGACCTCTGCGGGCATGCTACACTGTCAGCTTCTCATATACTTTACGAGACAGGCATTGTAAGCCCTGGGGCAGAAATCAAATTTCATTCAAAAGCAGGAGAGCTGAGCATTTCAAAAAAAGGGAAAAGCATAGTAATGAATTTCCCGGTATATAGCCTGAAGGAAATTGAAATCCCCTCATCATTCAAACAAAATACTGGTCTTGAGCCTCTTGAGCTGTACCAGAGTGATTATAACTGGAAACTTGTACTTGTTCGTACAGATAAAGAAGTGATCGAAGCAAGTCCCAATCCTGATGGTATAAGAAATGCAGGGCTTGGTGAGCTTATTGTGACATCTGTATCATCAAAGCCCGAATATGACTTCGTGGTAAGGTGCTTTGTCCCTGATCTGGGTATTGTTGAAGATCCTGTAACAGGATCAGCACATTGTGCCCTTGTCCCCTTCTGGCACATGAAAACAGGAAAGAATGAGTTCAGATCTTTCCAGGCTTCAAAAAGATCGGGTAAATTAAATTTACAGCTCCTCGGCAGTCGCGTTGAGATAGCAGGTGAGGCAGTGACTGTAATGAAAGCCGAATTGCTTATTTGAGAATAAACCTAATTTTAGTAAATTTGCTGAGCAAAAGAATGACTCTGTCATACATACAGATATATCCATTATAATAAGCAGTAATGAAGATAACTTTAGTAGGAACCGGTTACGTAGGGCTTGTATCCGGGACCTGTTTGGCTGAAACAGGGATAAATGTTCAGTGTATTGACAGGGATCCCGACAAAATAAATAAGCTTAACAAAGGAATAATCCCGATATATGAACCCGGGCTTGCTACCATGGTTAAAAGAAATCTTGATGCAGGCAGGCTGAATTTTTCAACTGACATTAAGGAGGCCATCAAAGATTCAGAAGCTGTATTGATTGCCGTGGGCACACCAGCCGATGAGAATGGAGGTGCTGACCTTAAATATGTTATGGCCGTTGCAGAAGATATAGGCCGTTATATGACTGACTATATCCTGGTTATAACAAAAAGTACTGTACCAATCGGGACAGCTGAGCTGGTAAGAAAGAAAATAGCTGATGAACTGTCGAGAAGGAATGCCGTAATTGATTTTGACCTCGCATCCAACCCCGAATTTCTCAAGGAAGGTGATGCAGTGAACGATTGCATGAAGCCCGAAAGGATAATTGTGGGAACAGACTCGGAAAGGGCATTCAGAATTATCGAGAAAATGTACAAACCTTTTGTCCTGAATGGCCACCCGGTAATATATATGGACATACCATCAGCTGAAATGACTAAATATGCAGCTAATGCCATGCTGGCAACAAAGATCAGTTTCATTAATGATATTGCCAACCTCTGCGAAAAGGTTGGAGCAGATATCAATATGGTAAGGAGGGGCATAGGTTCCGATTCGCGGATAGGTAATAAATTTATCTACGCAGGCATTGGATATGGTGGCTCATGTTTCCCTAAAGATGTCAAAGCTATCATAAAAACCGCTGCTGATCTTGGCTATGAACTCAGGATGATGAAGGCTGTGGATGAAGTTAATGAAAGTCAGAAAGAGATAATTTTTCATAAATTGTACAGGCATTTCGATAAAAATATCAAGGGCAAGAAAATAGGCCTGTGGGGATTATCATTCAAACCAAATACTGATGATATGCGCGAAGCGCCCTCATTAACACTCATAAACAGCTTCCTTGAGCATGGAGCTGAAATATGTGCCTACGACCCTGTTGCAATGAATGAAGCAAAAAGAAGGCTGGGTGACAGAATCAGTTATTCGGAAGATTCCTACGGGGCACTGGTGGAGGCTGATGCTCTTGTATTAGCAACAGAATGGAATGAATTCAGGAATCCAAACTGGACAGTTATTGAGAAGATAATGAAGGACAAGGTTGTGTTTGACGGAAGGAATATTTATGAAAGGGAAATTCTCGAACAGACAGGTTTTATTTACTATGGAATAGGAAGATAAATTATGAGTAAGATACTTATTACAGGATCCGCCGGATTCATAGGATTTCATCTTGTGAATAAACTGATAGCTGATGGCCATATCGTTACTGGCCTTGATAATATTAACGACTATTATGATGTTAATCTTAAATATGCCCGCCTGGCTGAAACGGGAATATCAAAAGAAGAAATAAAATATAATAAGGTCAAGAGTAGCTTTACATACCCGGGCTACAGTTTTATCAAACTCGATCTTGAAGACAGGGAAGCTCTTTTCGAACTCTTTCACTCGTCGGGCTTTGATTACGTTGTTAATCTGGCGGCACAGGCAGGTGTAAGATATAGTATTGAAAATCCCATGGCTTATATAAATAGTAATATAGTGGGATTTGCCAATATACTTGAAGCATGCAGACACAATAATATTAAACACCTTGTTTATGCAAGCAGTTCAAGTGTTTACGGATTAAATGAAAAGATGCCTTTCTCAACTGATGATAATGTTGACCATCCGATAAGCCTTTATGCAGCATCCAAAAAATCCAATGAACTGATGGCTCATACCTACAGCCACCTCTTTGCCCTACCTACAACAGGACTCAGGTTTTTTACCGTTTACGGACCATGGGGACGTCCTGACATGGCTCTTTATATCTTCACAAAAGCAATAACCGAAGGAAGAAAAATACAGATAAATAATAAAGGTGATATGCAGAGGGATTTTACCTATGTGAGTGATATAGTAAACTCCCTCTCACGAATTATTCACGTTATACCCGAGGGAAACCCTGACTGGTCCGGCAAGAAACCCCTGCCATCATCATCACCAGCTAATTACAGGATATTCAATATAGGAAATAATTCACCTGTTAAATTAATGGATTTTGTGGATGCTATAGAAAAAGAACTCGGTGTGGTAGCAAAAAAGGAATTTCTGCCCATGCAAGCAGGGGATGTACCCTCCACCTGGGCAGATGTCAGTTCACTTATTGAAACTATAGACTATAAACCGGCCACTCCTGTAAAAGAAGGAATTAAAAGATTCATTAAATGGTATAAAGAATACGATAAGATCAACCAGGGATCTCAAATGCACTCATAATCTCAACAGAATCAATAATCATACCTTGAAAAAAATATAAAACTCTTTTTTAGAGTTACCAGAAGGCAATATTGAAAAATTCCCGGGAATGGATTTACTAACAACAGTTATTAAGGCGTCATTAGAGGCAGGAAGAGCAATTAAGGACCTGTATGATACAGGGAATATTGAAACACATATAAAGGAAGATATGTCTCCTGTTACAAATGCAGACCTGGCATCCAATATTATAATCACCAGCCACCTTATAAAAACCGGTATACCAATACTCAGCGAAGAGAATAAAGCGATCCCCTACAGCGAAAGAAAAAACTGGAATAGATTATGGATAGTAGACCCCCTGGATGGTACAAAAGAATTTCTGAAAAGAAATGGGGAGTTTACGGTGAATATTGCACTTATTGAAGATAAGATCCCTGTTCTTGGCGTAATATATGTGCCTGTTACCGGTGAATTGTACTTTGGAAGCTCTGGCACAGGTGCATATAAAATGTGTATAGAAAAGCCTGAAAGTGATATCGAGATAATTTTAAGTAATGCAGAAAAATTACAAGATGTATTGGATAAAGTAATCAGTACAGTGGGACATAATGATTTAGATCCTATTGAATGGAATGATTCACCTTATAAACCAACTCCAACATTCAATCCAAATATGCTGGAGACACCTACACC
>CAZSJH010000038.1:0-18304 GCA_964607105.1 uncultured Rikenellaceae bacterium
ATGATATATTAAGGATGTCCGAAGGTAAGACTCATGAACTACTTAGTATTGCCGGTAGAACAGAGCGGTCAATTTTCCTTAAAGCTCTTTTCTTAATGACATAAAGGACTACAGAGAAAGATGCAACGATGAGGAGTGGAATGAATACCTTGAAAAGAATCCACGTATTGCAGAATTGCTAGGTAAGCTGACATTGGAAGATAATGACCTGTTAATTGAATTCTTTCTAAAGAATTAGGATTTTATTATGCGATTCCTCCGCAGTCGGTGGGTCTGGGTTGTCTCTTGTCTACAATTATTTAATCCCTGACGGGGTCAGGAATTTCGAATGCCGATCACAGTCCCAATTAAACGATTCAATTGGCTTCGCCGAGCTCCGCTCCGGTTCATCCTGCTCGGTTCAACAATATTATCTATCTTTATATTCAAGACTATTCTACTACAGAATAATGACTTCTGTCATGTTGAAATCTTTGCACTTATGAATCTTAAACAACTAATCGTATATTAAAATGAGAAATTTTCTTTTTTCATTCCTGGTCCTGTTATTGTTTTCCTGTAATGCAGATAATGAGGACCGTGTTGTGTCAACTGTTAATCTCGACGGGAGGGAAATCCCCGTAATCCATTTCGACAGGCTTCCTGATGAGCTGAGAGAAACCGGTATCTCTGAGATAATTGATGATTACCGGGTAATACCACTGGAGACAAAGGAAGAATGCCTTATTGGAAATACAATGGTTTACCTTTTCGAGGACAAATTAGTTGTAGGAACACAAATTGATTTTCCAGGTCCGGTAACCTGTTATATGTTCGATGATACCGGCAAGTTCATAAAAGAAGTGGGAGCAGGCGGTAACGGTCCGGGTGAACATTCCGGTTATTTGCTGTCGTCATCGTTACCCCTGCTGGATACCAATATGTTTGCATTGAGTTTCACAACAGAAAATCAGCTGTTTAACAGTAATGCAGAATATGTATGCGATGTAAAGCAGCCATATGATCTTATGGGTAATGCTATTAGTTATTCCGGCGATATCTGGTATAGTCCGGGATCGGTGATTGGCCATCCGCAATACCCAAGGGATTCAATCCTTGTCGTAATTCACAATCGCAATGGCGAAATAATAAATCGAATACTCAGGACTGTTTACCCTCCATCAGGTGGTAAGGGTTTTACACCCACCGCAGCCATGGAGTCCGTTTATAGTTACAATGGTAAATGGTTGATGTATTCCCCTGGCAATGATACTGTTTATTCTCTGTCCGGGGAAAATGTAATACACGAATATATTCTTGACAGGGGCTCAAACGGACAAAAATACAATACAATAGTTGAACCTGAGTCAGTTATCGGGAGATTCAGTTATTCTATTCCCTGTGAGACTGATGATCAATGGTTTATTAGCTGCTCCGAGATAACAAAGGCCGAGGTTAGAGAATACAGACCCGGGCAATGGGGGGGCATGTATGATTTCAGGTATGAACTGGCGATTATTGGAAAAGATAAAGACAGGGCATTAAGGATGGAAGTATTTGATGATCTTTATGGGATAATCAATGAAAGAGTTTTCAACTCATCTCATTACTATACCATAGACAATGAATTAGTTGTTGCTCAACAGGCTTCAGACCTGAAAGTAAAGATAGCCGAAAAACTGGCTGAAGATGATATTGACCCGGATCAGCGAAAGCGCCTGGAAGAACTGGATGGCAAGATTGATGAAAACAGCAATCCGGTTATATTTATTTTTTCCCTCAAGGACAAAATTGAATTCTGAATGAAGAACTGCTTAATGAAAAGAATCATTATTCCGCTATTTCTTGGTTTGCTAATATCTTGTTCCGATGGCGGAAATAAGCAACAGGGTCCGCCGTATTTCATTGACCTTACCAGGAGTTTGCCAGAAAGTAATAATAAACTCTCTGACTTTGTGGAAAGTATTGATTATTTAAAGCCTGACACAAGCAGCGGTGGATTACTGAGCTGGATTTATGGGATAAAGATTACCGATGAAAGAGTTTTGCTTAGGGGTTTGAATACCATCAATATATACGACTGGGAGGGAAGTTTTTTAACAGAGATAAATAGCATTGGGAGGGGACCGGGTGAATACTCACGAATTCTTGATTTTGATATTAATCACGGGTCTGATTCAGTTATTATACTCTCAGGAAGAACACTTCATTATTATTCAGTCAAAGACGGTTCCTTCATAAAGGAGTTAAAACTGGAGGAACAGGCCTGGTCTTTTAAGGTTCTGGATGATGAACATTTTTATCTTGGTTCACCTCCTATAAGGGGTGAACCTGTTCCAACACACCATATACTAAACAGATCAGGGGAGCAAGTAAAATACTCACTAAATAAATTCATTTTTAAGTCTGACCTTAAAGTTGGTATAAATAATGAGGTCTCAAGTTACCGTACCATGAATGGCATATTCTATTCGGAATACCTTGATGATACAGTATACTCGGTATCTCCTGTAACCGGCTTTTCGCCTTATGTTATTTTCGATAAAGGGAATCTGGGTTTAACAATAGAGAAAAGAAATTCACCAGCATTGGAAAAGGTATTTCAGGAATGCATGATAACATCCGGATTTTTTGAATCTAATACATACCTGTTTGTCGGATTAAACTATAAGAATGTAACCGGTTTACTCTCATTCAATAAGGAAACTGGGGACTATTCTTTTAACGAGGATGGAGTTGTAAATGATTTAGATGGAGGACTGCCTTTGAAATATGCCTTATTGTCTAACGACAGCATACTTATAAGCATAGCTTATCCAACTGATATAGTACCTCACCAAATTGAGGATAAGTATAAAACTCAAAATAATAATAAGTTTATTAAACTTAAGTCCTTAATTGGAGAAGAGGATAACCCGGTGGTGGTTATCTTTAGGATCCTCAGGGAATAAAATACGGTCTGGATTGTGGATTGAAGATTGCCTTCGGCGAGCTCGAATCACTCGCCCCTGAGGACTCGGGGCTCGTAATTCTCGGTTTGAGACCTTAGATTATAGTAGAGGCGCACAATTTTGCGCCTCTACGATACCGTTTATCAAATAATGGTTTAGGGAATCCCAACAAATATGGCACTCAATCACAAAATTTGGGATCATTATCCGTGGATACAAGGCAGCGGTTAAAACATATGCCGTTGATTATAATTTAGATTTCGGATGGCAGAAACGATATTATGACAGGATAATCCGGAATAATCATGAATATCAACGAATCAGGAAATACAATAATGAGTCCCCTCTGAAAATCAATATTTTATTATACGACTCCGCTGGAGTCGATATTTCATGTTGATCCTAAGCCTACAATTATATGACCCCTACGGTGTCAGAATCTAAATGTTCCAGAATGACAATAAACTGCTTATAATATTGATTGACGCCATAGGCGTCATATAATTGTAGAGAAATAATCACCCAAAAATAATATCTCCCGAGCTGTGCGAGTATCCCGAATCAGGGATGAGAGTACAGCGAGGGGGTGAATAGCTATGTAATAGATAATGAGCTATATATTCAAGTGTCATTAGCAGCGAAGCGCCTCTACCAGCTGTCCCCAAATTAAGGCCCTCTATTTATTCAGCCTCAGAATCATCAACACCGGGTTGTCGTTTTCATCCAGGCTGTCAATCATTTGTATAAGTTCATCCTTCTTTTGAGGATCAGGCACTTCAGCATTCCGCAGCTTGTCCCTGAAGTCCTTGTTCCTGAGATCAAGCGGAAGGATTGGCATGTAAACCGTACTGTCATTTACCGCTGCCTTGGGCCAGAAATCGGGCCCGCCGTCAATATCGTTAATGATACTTCCGGGGTAGTTATCCTTATCGACCAGCATTGTCCCGGTTCCGGAAGGCCTGTCATAAATTATATTATAATGAATATCATCCTGGTAACCTGAGCTGGAGATAAAAAGCGATTCATCAGCCTCAAATACCGAGCAAAACCTGTAACCTTTACTTTTTTCGGCAAACCCCTGGGATCCTCCTGAAGAAGGCACTTCAATCCTGTTTTCCTGAGGAAGCTGATACTTCCCGAGGTCAATCAGGTATTCCGGTTTTATTGAATCTCCGGCCACATGATAGACAGTGTCATTATGCATCGATTTGAAGGAGATGATATCATTATAGAAGTAGAAAGGAACAAACAAATGGTAGGACATTGTTCCCACAAAACCGGTTTTATTCTCCCATTTATAGTGATTGTTTACAACATCCAGGGTGTCGCCTGCCATATTTACCAGTGCAAACATATAATCTTCAAAACCATTGGCACAGAAATCAAAATAAACAAAGCGATCATCTTGTATTGCTTTTATTCTCCACATATCATCTACCTTAACGGATTTTAAAAAATCACCGTCATAAGAGAAATAATATAGTTTCCGGGCCCAGTTGGTTTGCACAACAAGCTGCTTTTGTTCGTTGAGAACAGACAAGATCCTTATAAGGCCTATCTCACCTGGCCCCCTGCCCGGGGTGCCTATCTGTTTAATAAATTTACCTGTCCTGTCGAACTGCAGGATATATTCTATGTTATTGACAAAAATAAATTCATCGGTAAAATGGTATTTTGCTGTTGATCGAAGGAGACATTTCTCATTTGTCTCAAGGGGGATGTATTCAATATCATCTGCCAGTTCGCTGAGAGAGACTGTTGATTTATTATTCAGAATTGACTCATAATCAACAATAAAAAATTTATCACGGTCATATTCAGGCTCCTCTGCCTGTTCAATGCCTCTGTTGCAGGACAATACCAGAACCGGTATTATCAGGATAATAATTCTTTTCATGATTTGATTATTGGTTGGTCGATTTTTCCGATTGTAAGATATTTATAATAATCAGTCAAAAAAAGAAATTCTTAGAGGATTCTATTAATGGGGAGATACCTGCATCATAGTCTTTCATAGATCCCTGAAATTCCCAACTAAGGTGATATTTCCTCCTCCAAAAACATTTAGTTGCAAAGACTAACCCAAGGTCCCTGAGTAAGCGTTGAGCATTTCGAACTGCGCATCGAAGGGCGGTTGCTCATTCGTGCCAGGCAGTTAACGGCTAAAGAAATTGTACGACTCCTCTGGAGTCGGCAGTTTTGGTTTGTCTGCTAACTACAAATATTTGACCCCTAGCGGGGTCAGAGAGAAAGCTGGATTGATGAAAAATCGTTTTCGCGTTAATTCATCCAGAATTGGTGATAATTCGCAAAAAACAATTAAAAGATTTAACAATTGGCTTCGCCGAACTCCGCTCCGGTTCACCCTGCCCGGTTCAACGATTTAGTTAAACAATTAAACAACCCCTAAACCCCTAAACAATAGTCAGTTCGTTTTATATTCGTACTTGACGTTTTCAAGTTCACGGTTAGCCTTAACAATCTTATCTTTTAGGTTATCCTTGAACTTACCGAGTTGACTGCGAACGTTCTTGTCAGCTGTGGCAATGATCTGCGCTGCCAGGATGCCTGCATTCTGTGCAGCATTTATACCAACTGTGGCAACGGGGATGCCCGGGGGCATCTGTACGATTGATAGCAGTGCGTCAAGGCCTTCGAGAGAGGCTTTAATCGGTACACCTATCACGGGCAGGGAAGTCATAGCTGCAATAACACCAGGAAGATGGGCTGCCATGCCAGCTGCTGCAATTATTACTTCTATACCCCTGCCTGCCGCATCTCTGGCAAATCTCTCAACCTCTCCGGGTGTGCGGTGAGCCGATAATGCATTAATCTCAAAAGGTATTTTAAGATCATTAAGTATTGCTGCTGCTTTCTCCATTACAGGCAGATCGGATGTGCTGCCCATAATAATACTTACTCTTGGCTTCATGTTGTGCAGTTTTTATTTTTTATTTGAAACAAAAATAAGGTATATATTTTATATTTTCGCATCAATAGTATAACCCATCATCAGCCTTGCGTATGAAGAAACTGAAAATCAGGGACAGGATCTTTGAAGTATTTATAGAAGAAAAAGAAATACTTAATAAGGTAAGTGAGCTTGCAAAACAGATAGAAAAAGACCACACGGGTAAAGAACTACTGTTTATCAGCATACTAAACGGATCATATGTATTTACTGCTGACCTTCTCAGGAATATTGAAATGAATGTAAGGGTATCATTTACGAAGGTTTAAAGTCAACGGGTAATGTAAGGAGACTTATCGGGCTGAATGAAGATCTGAGTAAGAAAACAATAATTATCCTTGAAGATATTATTGATACCGGCAAGACCCTGGATGGTATTATTGAAGATTTGTATAAACAGGGAGCTGAAGAAATCAGGGTAGCTGCACTTCTTCTTAAACCAGATGCTTATGCAGGCTCTCATAAGATCGATTACCTGGGTTTTGAGATCCCCGATGATTTTGTTATTGGCTACGGTCTTGACTGGGATGGTTATGGGCGCAACCTCGGGTCGGTATACAGGATCGTTAAAGGGAGTAATGATTAAGTAATATAATTTTACAGGAATGACTAATTTTTTAATTTTTGGCCCCCCGGGATCAGGAAAAGGGACACAATCGGTAAAGCTTGCATCTGAGTTTAATCTTATCCATCTTTCAACGGGAGACATGTTGAGGGAGGAAGTAGCGGCGAAGACCGAACTTGGAAAGAAAGTAGAGGGTATAATGCAAAGAGGAGAGCTTGTTCCGGATGAAGTGGTTATCCAGATGATTGCTGAAAGACTGGATTCAAATCCTGATGCCAGAGGATTTATTTTTGATGGATTTCCACGCACGGTTGACCAGGCTGGAGCTCTTGATAAAACACTTGCCGAAAAAAACACCTCAATATGCAAAATGCTGATGCTGGAGGTTGAACATCAGGAACTGGTCAGGAGATTGCTCCTGAGAGCTGAAGTATCAGGCAGACCGGATGACAAGAACGTTGATATAATTGAAAACCGGATAAAGGTATATAAAGAAAAGACAGAACCTGTTATTGTTTACTACAGGAAAGATGATAAATATTTGCCTGTGAATGGGATGGGTGATATAGATGAAATTTTCGAGCGACTATGTAAGGCCATTGAAGCCAGTATTTAATATAATTTATGCCTGAAAGTAATTTTGTTGATTATGTAAAAATATTCTGCCGCTCAGGAAAGGGCGGAAGCGGGTCATCCCACCTGCGCAGGGAGAAATACGTTCCTAAGGGCGGCCCTGATGGAGGAGATGGCGGAAGAGGAGGGCATATTATACTCAGGGGCAATACGCAGCTCTGGACACTCATTCACCTAAAATACAGGAAGCATGTTTTTGCAGGGAACGGCATGCCCGGATCCTCATCAATGAAAACAGGAGCAGAAGGCAAGGATATTTACCTCGATGTTCCACTCGGTACAGTGGCAAAGAATGCCGAAACAAAAGAACAATTGCTGGAAATAATATCTGAAGGTGAGGAGAAGATACTCCTGCGAGGTGGCAGGGGTGGCCTGGGGAATGTACATTTTAAAACATCGGTGCGTCAGACTCCCAGGTTTGCACAGCCGGGCGAACCTGAGCAGGAAGACTGGTTCATATTTGAACTGAAAGTGCTGGCTGACGTTGGACTGGTGGGTTTTCCAAATGCCGGAAAATCAACATTGTTGAGCACCTTGTCGGCAGCCAGACCCAAGATCGCCGATTATCCCTTCACCACGCTCGAACCCAACCTTGGGATAGTTGCCTATCGTGATTACAAGTCGTTTGTGATGGCCGACATTCCAGGTATAATAGAAGGAGCTCATGAGGGAAAAGGACTGGGCCATCGTTTCATGAGACATATTGAAAGAAATTCAGTGTTGCTCTTCATGGTTCCGGCCGACAGCAAGGATATAATGGATGAATACCGTGTGCTGGTGAATGAACTGGGTAAGTATAACCCCGAAATGCTTGATAAGAAGAGGATACTGGCAATAACAAAGAGTGACCTGCTGGATGATGAACTGATGAATGAAATGCGGGAGGAAATAGAGTTCACACCCTACGTATTTATTTCTTCAATAACGGGAATGGGCCTGGAAAACCTTAAAGATCTGCTCTGGCAGTCGCTGAATAGCTGATAAAAAAGTAAATGATGTTAGAAAAGTTTGACCAGGACATTTTTCTTTTTCTTAATTCCATAAATTCACCGTTCTGGGATAAGTTTATGCTTATGGTTAGTGGCAGGCTCACCTGGGTGCCTCTGTATATTTTCGTACTTGTTCTGATCGCTGTAAAATACAAAAAAACAGTACTGCTAATCATCCCTATAATTATACTGGCCATCACTGCATCTGATCAGTTATCGGTGCATGCCTTTAAAGAGGTATTCCTTCGCCTGAGGCCGTGCAATGAGCCTTCACTGGCAGGGCTTGTTCATACAGTAAATAACAGGTGCCCGGGATTGTATGGTTTTGTATCCTCGCACGCAGCCAATTCATTTACAGTGGCTGTTCTCAGTATGGGTTTGCTAAAGAATAAATGGTTCACAGTATTTATCCTGATTTGGGCTTCCCTCGTTTCTTATAGCAGGGTATACCTTGGTGTTCATTATCCGGGGGATATTATAGGAGGGGCAATGCTGGGGGCTCTAGTGGCTTACGGTTTCCTGGCCCTGTTCAGGCTGCTTGATAAGAGAGTGGTAAATAATTCCAATTTCTTCAGGACTGAAAGAAAAGAGAATGCTGATAATCGATAATAATATCACCGATCCGTGGTTTAACCTTGCTGCTGAAGATTATTTATTCAGGAACTTCAAGGGTGACATCTTTATGATATATGCAAACAGCAAGTCTGTGATCATAGGGAAACACCAGAACCCAGCCGAAGAGGTGAATACCAGGTGCCTGAGGGAAGAAAATATCCCGCTGATAAGGAGAATATCGGGTGGGGGTACTGTATACCATGATGAGGGAAACCTGAATTACACTTACATAAGAAATACCTCCGATGGGAAGCAGGTTGACTTTGCTGCATCCACCATGCCTTTGATATCGTTCCTTACAAACCAGGGTGTTAAAGCCTATGCCGGAGAGAAAAATGAGATCAGAACTGATGGAATGAAAATATCAGGTAATGCTGAACATGTATTCAAAAACAGGGTGCTGCACCATGGCACTATACTGTATTCAGCCGATCTTGAACTTATGTCCAGATGCCTGAAAAGGACAGATGCGCATATCAGGAGCAAGGCTGTCCAGTCAAACCGAACCAGCGTATGTAACCTGAAAGACAGGATACCGGGGGTGGGTAGTATATCTGAACTGAAAGATAGATTCCTTGGCCATGTATCTGTAATATTCAAGGGTTCAGAGCGCTATGTCCCTGATAAAAATGATATTAAGGAAATTAATAAAATAAAGCAGAAAAAATTTATCACGTGGGATTGGAATTACGCATGGGGTCCTGATTATACCTTTTCAAAAGACTTCAGCATAGGGAAGGAGCAGGTGCACGTTAACATGGAGGTCTCCAAAGGAATTATCAGGGCATGTAAATTTTCAGGACCACCCTCCTGGAAGAAAGTTGAATCATTACTGCCCGGCACAAGGCATTCATACGATGCTATTGCCCTGTTAATGAATCAAAATATGATCGAAACAGACGATGATATGATCTATAATTTTATAATGTAATGTTTATGGATCTTATAAAATCTATATTTACCTGGGTTTTCAGTGTACTGTTCATTATCCTGATGTTCCCGCTTACAATTCTTATCTGGATCATTGGCCTGCCTGCAGGGAAAAGCAAGTTGTATGTTCACCGGTGGCTTTCGGTACAAGGCAGGGTCCTTATTAAGGCAAGCCCCTTGTGGAAGCTGGAAACAGATGGCATGGATAACTATGTCCCCGGGACTAATTATGTTATGATTTCAAACCACCAGTCATTGCTTGATATTCCTGTGGTAAAAGCCCTGAGGCTTGATTTCAGGTGGATCTCAAAGGTGGAGAATTTCAAGGTGCCAATCCTGGGCCAGTCAATGCATATGGCGGGTTATATATTACTGGAAAGGGGGAGTAAGGAAAGTGTTATTAAAATGATGGAAAGATCGGGTAATGTCTTAAGAAAAGGAGAGTCAGTCTTTATTTTTCCGGAAGGAACCCGTTCTCCGGATAGTGAAATACACAGGTTTAAAAGCGGGGCTTTCAGGCTGGCACTTGATAATAGTGTACCCATTCTCCCTGTTTTGATTGACGGAACGGGGGAGGTATTACCAAGGAAAGGTTTTGTTTTCAGTGCAGGATATAAACTGAAAATGAGGATGTTAAAACCAATACATCCTTCCCAATTTATCAGTGAAGATCCTGATCAACTGGCATTGCATGTACAGAAGATGATGGAAAATGCTCTTAAAGAATTAAGGGAAACAAAAACCTAAAGTGAAGCAAAGCGGATAAAAAAGTATAGATGGATAAAATAAAATTATTATACAGGAATAATGCAGAAAAGTACATGAATCTGGCAGCTGGAACTGGTAAAAAACTGCTTTATCTGTCATTATTGAGGCTCTTTGTTTTTATTACAGGATTTGCACTCCTTGTTTTATTCTGGAAAATGAGCCAGCTGGCAGCTATAGCCTCATTCGCCACAGCCATTATTATTTTTATTTTCCTTCTCAGGAAGTACTCAGATCACAGTTTTAAAAAGACTTTCTACGAAAATCTGCTACGCATAAATGAAATGGAAATTAACGGATTAAATAACGACCATAGCTGTTTTAAGGCGGGGGATGAGTACACCGATCCTCATCATGATTTCTCACATGACATAGACCTTTTCGGTAATTATTCGTTGTATCAGTATCTTAACAGGACTTGCACGGGCAGGGGAAAGGAAATGCTTGCCGAATGGCTTATGTCACCGCACATAATTAGTACAGACATGGAGCTAAGGCAGTATGCGGTTAAGGAACTGGCCTCAATGGACTCGTGGAGGCAGGAGTTTAATGCTTATGGTATGATGGGGACAACAGAGAAAAACATCATTGATGATTTCAATGTCTGGCTTAAAGAAAAAGCACAGTTCCTGGAGAGTAAAACGTATATGCTGCTTCGTATTCTGATGCCCCTTATCACGCTGGCCTTACTTGGCCTGGCCATAGAGGGTACTATGCATTATTCATTATTTGTGCTGTCCTTTCTTATCAACCTTGGAATTATTTCTTTGAACCTGCGGAAAATAAACAGTATACATTCCATGGTTTCAAAGAAACACAGCATGCTGAAAACCTTAAGCCATGTGGTCAATCACTTCGAAAATCAAAGTTTTGGATCAGCCTATATAAATAAGCTGCAGAAGTCATTATCTGCAGGTGACCAATCAGCTTCACTTAGTATTAAGCAACTCTCGAAGATAATACAGGCTTTTGACAGCAGGCTGAATATGCTAATGGCAGTACCCCTGAACGGCCTATTCCTTTGGGACATTCAGTGTATAGTACGCCTTGAGTCATGGAAAAAATCTGCCAGTGAACTTCTGCCTGAATGGTTCGATAACCTGGGGCACATTGATGCTCTCTGCAGCCTGGCAAATTATGCCATGAACAACGAACACTACTGCTATCCCCAATTATCTGACAGTAGTGTATATCTTTCGGCCAGCAACATGGGGCATCCTCTAATACCTTCAGAAACAAGGGTTAACAATGATTTTAAAATAAGCAGCAGGGGGGAGATAAATATTATTACCGGAGCTAACATGGCCGGCAAGAGTACCTTTTTACGTACTGTGGCTGTTAATATGGTACTGGCAATGACAGGCGCACCTGTATGTGCCGGTAAATTTATATTTACACCGTGTAACATATTTTCAAGTATGCGGACGACAGATTCATTATCTGACCAGGAATCATATTTTTATGCTGAGCTTAAGAGGCTAAGGATATTGAAGGAAAGACTGGAAAGGAATGAGAATATTTTCTTCCTGCTGGATGAGATTCTGAAAGGCACCAATTCAAAGGATAAGAGTGAAGGTTCAAGAATATTCATCGAAAAGATAATAGAATATGAGGCTACGGGAATCATTGCTACACATGATATCCTTCTGGGCAGCCTGTCAGACCAACATCAGAATATAAAGAACAGGTGCTTCGAAATTGAAATTGTAGGCGATGAAGTAAAATTTGATTATATACTGAGGGAAGGGCTCACAAAAAAGATGAATGCAGCAATCCTTATGAAACAAATGGGGATTATATGATACTTCACACCACCTTTTTTTAAACAAAGGCACATTTTTTGTAACAATCAGTTAAACAAGCATTAAGCTTATCCTGAAGAAATTTTAAACAATAAGAGGTATTTTTACTGCGTTTTTTTGTTGAAAAATCGCTAACAAAGCAGTTCCGCTTTTGATTATATTTGCGCAAAATCCGTAATAAATGGTAGCTAATTACTCGGAAGAGAACATAAAGACTCTTGAATGGAGGGAACATATACGGCTCAGACCTGGTATGTACATAGGAAAACTTGGTGATGGATCATCACAGGATGATGGTATATATGTTCTTATAAAGGAGGTGACAGATAACTCGATAGACGAGTTCATGATGGGCAATGGTAAGAAGATTGATATAGGCATTGTTGATCGTGAAGTTTCAGTAAGAGACTATGGCAGGGGTATACCACTGGGTAAGCTGCTTGATGTGGCTTCAAAGATGAACACAGGGGCCAAGTATGACTCAAAAGCATTTAAGAAGTCTGTGGGTCTTAACGGGGTAGGTATTAAAGCGGTGAATGCCCTTTCCAGTAAGTTCCTTATAAGGTCAATAAGGGATGGAAAAGCAAAGGAGGTTGAATTTGAAAAGGGAAACATTGTCAGGGAAACGGAGATTTACAGCACTGAAGAACCCAATGGTGTACTTAATGTCTTTATTCCTGATGAAGAGATGTTTGGTAACTATCATTTTATCTCGGAGAATGTTGAGGCTATGATAAGAAATTACGTATACCTCAACGTAGGGCTCGTAGTCAGCTTTAACGGGGAAAAGTTCCAGTCAAAGAATGGTTTGCTTGACCTCTTGAATGAAAATATGCCAAGGGAGGGCCTGTATCCCATCGTTCACATCAGGGGTGAGGATATCGAAATAGCTTTCACTCATGGCAACCAGTATGGTGAGGACTATTATAGTTTTGTTAATGGCCAGCATACAACACAGGGAGGAACGCATCTGTCGGTCTTTAAGGAATCACTGGTTAAGGTTATAAGGGATTTTTACAGGAAAGATTTCGAGCCATCTGATATAAGGACTTCAATAATAGCTGCTTTAAGCATAAAGGTAGAAGAACCTGTATTTGAATCGCAGACAAAAACAAAGCTTGGATCAAAAAATATGGCTCCAGGGGGTCCTTCGGTAAGGAATTTCATCGGTGAGTATGTCAGGAAATCAATTGACGATTACCTGCATAAAAACCAGGAAGTGGCCCAGGCTTTGCTTAATAAGATACTTGAATCTGAAAAAGAGAGGAAAGCAATTTCTTCAATAAAGAAACTGGCAAAAGAAAGGTCTAAAAAAGCAAACCTGCATAATAAAAAGCTGAGGGACTGCCGCATACATTATGACACTAATCATGACCACCGTCTTAATTCCACGATATTTATCACAGAGGGAGACTCGGCAAGTGGATCGATAACCAAATCAAGGAATGTTGAAACACAGGCTGTATTCAGTCTTAGGGGTAAGCCTCTTAACACCTACGGACTGACCAAGAAAATAGTATACGAAAATGAAGAGTTCAACCTGCTGCAGGCTGCTCTCAATATTGAAGAAGGAATAGATAACCTTAGGTATAATAATGTTGTTATTGCAACAGATGCCGATGTTGACGGCATGCATATCAGGTTGTTATTACTGACTTTTTTCCTTCAGTTTTTCCCCGATCTTGTACGAAAGGGACACCTGTATATACTTCAAACACCCCTCTGGCGAATACGTAACAAAAAGCAAACAAGATATATATATACTGAGAAAGAGAAGGATAAAGCTATGAGGGAACTGGGTGCCAATCCCGAAATAACGCGCTTCAAGGGTCTCGGGGAAATATCACCTGATGAATTCAAGCACTTTATAGGTAAAAGTATGAAGCTTGAGCCGGTAAGGTTGAAGCGTAATGATTCAGTTAAGGATTTCCTTGATTTCTACATGGGTAAAAACACACCCGACAGGCAGGAGTTTATAATAGAAAACCTCAGGTTTGAGGTAGACCTCATAAAGGAAGAAACACAACTGCTTGAAGATATTTAATTTTTTGACGGTAAAGATTTGTGCGGTATGAGCAATAATACTCCGGAGAAGGGGAAAAAAGATATTCAACACGATAAGGACGGCGACAAACAGGGCAGGGCTACTGAGGAGATGCTGAAAGTTACTGCTCTATCGGGCATGTACGAGGACTGGTTCCTTGATTACGCATCTTATGTAATCCTGGAAAGGGCGGTACCTCATATTACTGACGGACTTAAACCTGTTCAGAGAAGGATACTGCATTCAATGAAGAGAATGGATGATGGCAGGTTTAATAAGGTGGCCAATATCATAGGCCATACCATGCAGTTCCATCCTCATGGCGATGCTTCAATAGGAGATGCCCTCGTCCAGCTGGGACAAAAAAATTTACTGGTAGAGACACAGGGTAACTGGGGTAACGTGCTTACGGGTGACGGCTCAGCGGCCCCTCGATATATAGAGGCACGCTTATCGAAGTTTGCTCTTGATGTAGTCTTTAATCCCAAAACAACAGAATGGAAACAGTCTTATGATGGCAGAAACAAAGAACCTGTTACCTTACCAGTAAAATTCCCCCTGTTACTGGCCCAGGGAGTGGAAGGCATTGCCGTGGGACTGGCTTCAAAAATACTGCCACATAATTTCATTGAGCTTATTGATGCAGCTATCCTTTATCTACTGGATAAGGATTTTGAATTATATCCTGATTTTCCTACCGGGGGGATGATTGAAGTGTCAAAGTATAATGACGGACTGCGGGGAGGTAATGTGAAAGTAAGGGCAAAAATTGAAAAACTTGACAAGAAAATACTCATTGTAACTGAGATACCTTTCTCAAGAACCACAGGCAGCTTGATCGATTCGATAATAAAAGCAAATGATAAAGGGCAGATTAAGGTTAAAAGGATAGATGACAATACCGCTCAGGACGTGGAAATAGTTATCCACCTGGCCGGAGGAGTATCTCCTGATAAAACAATAGATGCCCTCTATGCTTTTACTGATTGTGAAATATCTCTTTCCCCAAATGCATGTGTAATCTTCAATAATAAGCCAGAATTTGTAGGAGTAAGTGAAATTCTGAGACGTACAGTCGACAATACCGTAAACCTGCTGAAGAAGGAACTGGAAATACGGATGAACGAGCTCGAGGAAGAGTGGCATATGTCATCACTTGAGAAAATATTCATTGAAGAAAGAATATACAGGGATATTGAAGAATGTGAAACATGGGAAGCAGTAATAGAGGCTATTGATAAAGGACTTGAACCGTTTAAGCCAAAGCTGAAAAGGGATGTTACCAGGGATGACATTATTAAGCTTACTGAAATAAAAATCAAGAGAATATCTAGGTATGATGTAAAAAAGGCAGACAGTCACATTAAAGGCCTTGAAACGGAACTTGAAGAGGTGAAGAATCACCTGGCAAATATTATACCTTTTACCATTAATTACTTCAGGCAGATAAAGAAAAAATATAGTAAGGATAAAGAAAGAAAAACCGAGATAAAAAACTTCGACCAGATAGAAGCAACCAAAGTGGCCGCTAATAATGCCAAGCTATATATCAACAGGGATGAAGGCTTTATTGGTACCAGCCTGAAGAAAGATGAATATGTATGTGATTGTTCCGATATAGATGATATTATTGTCTTCCTTAAAGACGGTACTTACATTGTAAGCAAAGTGTCGGAAAAACAATTTGTGGGAAAAAACATTATACATGCCTGTGTGTTCAGGAAGAATGATAATCGTACCATTTATAATATTGTCTATCAGGATGGCAGGGGAGGCAACATCATGGTGAAGAGATGCGCCGTTACAAGTATTACCCGCGATAAGGATTACAATATTACAAAAGGGACAAAAGAATCCAGGATATTATACTTCAGTGCTAATCCAAACGGGGAAGCTGAAGTGGTAAGGGTTTATCACCGTCCTCGTCCAAGATTGAAGAAACTGTCTTTTGAATTTGATTTCAGTGAGCTGGCCATAAAGGGCAAATCATCCATGGGTAATATCCTTACACGATATGCAGTGCAAAAGATAAGCCTGAAGGAGAAAGGAGTGTCAACACTTGGAGGAAGGAAAATATGGTTTGATGATGCGGTTGCCCGCCTCAATGCTGAGTCGCGTGGAAAGTACCTGGGCGAATTCAGCGCTGATGACAGGATTATGATAATTACGAAGGACGGAATAGCACGGCTTACTAATTTTGATCTTACAAATCATTTTGAAGATAATATTCTTATTATTGAGAAATTCCGGCCCGGTATGGTTTATTCAGCTGTTTACTGGGATGCAGAAGCTGAATACTATTATGTAAAAAGGTTCACTATTGAAGAAACAGAAAAACCATTCTGTTTTATAAGTGAGCATCCTGAGTCAAAACTTATTAGCCTTACAGAAGTTGAATATCCCCGGCTTGAGATTGAATTTGGAGGGAAGCATAAAGGAAGGGATAATGAAATAATTGAGGTGGCTGAATTTATCGGCGTCAAGAGTTACAGGGCAAAGGGTAAGCGACTGACCAATTACAGTGTCGAAAATATTAAAGAGATTGACCCCGTCGTCCTTAAAGAATCTGAACAGAGGAGTGAAGAGGACGTTGAAGATACAAAAGAGCCTGAAAACAAGGGACGCGGCGATAATTCACAAATGAAACTGGAACTTTAGGACCCCGATAGAAACAGGTAAATAGATAAAATCCTTGTTATGACAGTATACCTGATAGGGTTTATGGGATCAGGCAAATCAACCTTTGGTAAGAGAATGGCATCGCGGGTTGAATGGAAGTTTGCTGACCTTGACTCCATGATAGAAAATGCTGAAGACCGTACTGTGGACGAAATATTCAGTGTATCAGGAGAAGACTATTTCAGGCAGATCGAAGCTCTTACCCTGAGAAGCATACCACATGAGGATGATATAATAATTGCATGTGGCGGAGGTACTCCATGCTATAAGGATAATATGGAGTATATGAATAGCACCGGGATAACGGTCTATCTTAAGCATGATGCCAGAACACTGATACACAGGCTGGTAACAGTAAAAAAAACACGGCCCCTTCTGAAAGATATGAGTTCTGAAAATCTGGAAAATCATATAGTCACCAAACTGGCAGAAAGGGAAGAACACTATAATAAAGCACGTCTTATTATAGATGGCCTGAGGGCTGACCCCGGGAGACTGATGGATATAATTCTGTCACATCCTCCTTACAGTGAAGAGCATTGATATTAACCCGTTCAACACGCGGCATAATTTGTAACAATCAGCAAGCAAAGCCGTATTATTGTTTATTATATGGTGCAATATGTTGGTAACTAAATTTTTTATCAAAAAGTGTGTTGGTATTTATTGGCTAATTTAGTAGGTTGAAAAGATGCCGGAATGGGATTAAATATACTGAAACTTCTTGGAACAGAAAGGGAAGAGCGCAGCATTACAGGCCTTCTGTTGACTCAGTCGGTTTTCATCGGTATTTACTATAGCATTTTCAATATTACTGCTCATGCCATATTTCTTTCCAGGTTTGATGAGAGTGATCTGGCCAGGGCATATATCATCAGCGGTTTAATTGGTATCGGGTTAACATTTCTTTACTCTTTTTTCCAATCAAAACTACGTTTTTCCTTACTCTCGGTTCTGAACCTGATTTTTATCCTGCTGCTTACAGTATCCCTATGGATCCTTGTTCGCTCAGGCCCTGAAACCTGGGTAGTATATCTATTCCTGGTCATGCTGGGCCCGCTTTTCGTTCTGACAATGATGGGTCTCAGGGCTACTTCGGTACGATTATTTAACCGGCAAAAGGAACAAAAAATTTCAGGCATTATTAATTCGGCCCTTATATTTGGTTTAATAATAGGCAGTTTTTCAATCCCTGCATTGTTATCACTCATTAACACCCACAGTATGCTTTTTATAAGTGCTGTCAGCATACTTGTGGCCGTTTTGATACAGTTTGATATTATTAACAGGCATAAACAAAACCCTGCAATAAAAGCACAACAAGAAGAAGGCAAAACCGGGCTCAAGGTTTTCTTAAATAACAAATATATACGCTTACTTG
>CAZSJH010000039.1:0-17333 GCA_964607105.1 uncultured Rikenellaceae bacterium
TGCGCATAACATCTGCATTTTTTACTAAAATATAGAAAAAAAATGTAATTTGGCTTTTGCTTAACGAAGCACTGAATTTCAAATTATAAAACACGTTTTATGAACATCCACGAGTACCAGGGAATATCCATCCTGAAAAATAATAATGTTCGCATTGCTGAAGGATTTGTAGCTGAGACAGTTGAACAGGCTGTTATAATAGCGGAGCAGTTAAAAGAAAAATTCGGATCTGATAAATTTGTTGTTAAAGCCCAGATACATGCTGGAGGCAGGGGCAAGGGAGGAGGTGTAAGAATAGCAAAATCGATTGATGAAGTGGAAGGCATTGCAAGCGATATACTGGGTATGCAGCTTGTTACAAAACAGACCGGGCCTGAAGGTAAGAAAGTAAAGAAGGTATTAATATCCCAGAATGTTTATTACCCGGGAGAAAGTGAACCAAAGGAATATTATGTTGGTATATTACTGGACCGTGACAAGGGGAAGTATGTCATTATGTATTCACCTGAGGGTGGGATGGATATAGAAACTGTGGCAGAGAAAACACCGGAGCTTATTTTTAAGGAATATATTGATCCCTGCCTGGGATTGCAGCCTTACCAGATGAGAAGGATCGCTTTTAACCTGTGTCTTACCGGGGAAGCATTCAAGGATATGCTCAGGTTTCTTAAAGGGCTGTATGATGCATTTATTAACAGCGATGCACAGTTAATGGAAATAAATCCTGTATTGAAAACAAGTGATAATAAAATACTTGCCGTTGACTGCAAAGTCAGTATTGATGACAGTGCTCTGTTCAGGCATAAGGACATAATGGCTATGCGTGACCTGACAGAGGAAGATCCTGCAGAAGTGGAAGCAGGAAAATATAACCTGAATTTTGTTAAGCTTGATGGAAATGTAGGGTGTATGGTTAACGGTGCCGGTCTCGCCATGGCTACCATGGATCTTATTAAACTGTCCGGAGGAAGCCCTGCCAACTTCCTTGATGTTGGTGGCACTGCCAGTGCCGAAACAGTTGAAGCAGGATTCAGGATCATCCTCAAAGATCCAAATGTGAAGGCTATACTGGTAAATATCTTCGGGGGTATTGTTCGCTGCGACAGGGTCGCTAACGGTGTGGTCGAGGCATGCAAATCCTTTGGCGAATTACCCGTACCTGTTATTGTGAGGCTTCAGGGGACAAACGCTGAGGAAGCAAAAGAAATAATTGATAATTCGGGGTTTAAGGTGTTTTCTGCCATATCTTTCGAAGATGCAGCGAAAAGGGTTGAACAGGTGATGTCACAATAAACTTTGTAAAATCACCAACCAGTTATGGTGAACATGTTTACCTGTGCGAGCCGTCACAAAAAGGCTGAAGTTTACTTTTTCCGCAGCGGCATAGTGATACCGTGCCACTGAATTTTGAACTTGAACCATTATCCCTCTCGAGTATGAAACCGCCATTTATGATGTAAGGACCATTATCCATGATCTTTATTCTGACTTCCCTGCCTGAATCAATATCATCTTCCTTTAATAATAATCTCCTGCGGTTCTTAACGTGGTTTGGATGTTCTATGCCAACAGTTTCGTTTTTTTTATCATCATTCCATTTCCATGTAAGGGCATCAACCGGGCATTTATCTACAACCTCAATAATCTTATCAGTATGCGATCCCTCCATCCTGACCCAGGGCCTTTCATCGGGATTAAATACTTCGGGCAGTTCGTTTGTACATGCCGATGCATTAATACATGATGATGGTTTCCAGTATACAGTAATATCCTTATTCTTATATTTCCTTTCTCCTGCTTCCATAGATTGTTTATTTTGATATTTAATATTTTAACAATAATTAAGTAAATTGGTTGTACCAATCCGGATTAATTGATAATTTTATATCGTATTATTATATAAATAATTGAGGGTTAAAAAGTTTAAAAATTACCCCAAAATTAAGGTTTTTTCAGTAATTCACATCTGTCTGATTTTTCTTTGCTGAAATTGATAAGGATAATAATAAATTAATGAAGTGAAGAAAGCTTTAACATAAATAATGATGTTTCAGCATTTTTTTATTTTAGCAATGAGTTTAGTTTATATCCCTGTATTTACAACCGGAGATATGACATCATCCTTGCTTGTGACATTGCTGCAGAACCTCAAAGAACTGCCTTCAGATTTATTGCAGTTACTGCTGACAATTGCGAGTGCATTCATTATACTTGTTACCCTGGTAATCATTTTCCTGAGGAAAAGGAGGAAGATGAATACGGAGTTAAAGCTAAAGACGGAGGAGGTTGAAAAGGCCAACCGCGATCTGGAGAAACTCAATAAGGAATTGCTGGAACAGAAAGAGCGTATAGCCAGGGAACTGGCTAATTCAGAGATGTTATACAGTATTATGCTCGATTCAGCAGATGATGGTATAATTTTTTATAATACCGATTGGTCAGTAAAATTTGCCAACCCCGCTATATATTCAATCGTTGGATATGACCAGAAGGATGAAAAGCTCATTGATATTATAAATAATGGGGCACTTCTTCATCCTGACAATTCTGATTTTCATACGGAAAGGTCTGAGGCAATTAGCCAGAAGGGTTTTCTTGAATCAGAAATAAAGATTAAGCATAAGAACGGTAAATATGTGGTTTTATCAATAAAGATGGTGGAGGTCAAAGATGAAAAGGGATCACCGTTGGGGATCTTATCCATCTCCCGTGATATAACCTCCCTGAAGGATACACAGAACGAGTTGATGATTGCCAAGCAAAAAGCTGAAGAGAGTAACAGGCTGAAATCAACATTCCTGGCTAATATTTCTCATGAGATAAGAACACCGCTGAATAGTATCGTTGGTTTTGCAAATCTGCTTAATGATACCAATGCTTCACCTGATATGAGGGAGGAGTACGTGCAGTACCTCAATCAGAATACGGAGAAATTACTGCAGGTAATTACAGATATCATTGATCTCAGCAAGCTTGAAAATAATGAGATAGATATTTGCTATAATCCAGTAAGAATAAATTCCATACTTGGTTACATTGAGGAATATACAAACAACCTTATTATAAGAAGCGGAAAGGAAATCCAGTTCACAATAGAAAAGGGCCTTCCTGATGAAAGAGATATTATATATTCTGACGATCTCTGGCTAAAAAGGGTATTCAGGCACCTGCTCGACAATGCTGTCAAGTTTACCAGGGCAGGTAAAATAGAATTGAAGACGGCCCTGGTAGGTTCATCCATTATGTTTACAATCAGGGATACCGGGATAGGGATAAGTAAAGAGAACCTTAAATCTATATTTGAGCAGTTCAGGCAGGAAGAAGATGGACATCATAGATCTTTTGAGGGCCTGGGAGTAGGATTGACGATGGCAAGCAAGGTGGTGGAGACTATGGATGGATATTTATGGGTTGAGTCTGAAAAGGGCAAAGGATCTGAGTTCTTTTTTACAATCCCTTACAGACCTGTTGATCTAACTGCATTCAGGGAGGCTGAGAAAAAGGCGGATGAATTGGTTATAAGCAAGGACTGGTCAGGGAAAACAATACTGGTAGCAGATGATAATATTGATACCCTTAGATATCTTAACAGGGTTCTTTCCAGCACAGGGATCAACATAATACACGCACGTTCACAGATGGAGATAACAGATATATTAAAAAATAAGGAGCCCATTAACCTTGTGCTTATAAATATGCAGATGCAGGACCTGGGTGGCCTTGAAGCATTAACAGAAATAAGGAAGCTTGAAAATAATATCCCTGTTGTTGCTCAAACAGCATTCGTCGTTAAGAAGGAGCATGATGATCTTCTTAATGCAGGGTGCAGTACATACCTTGTAAAACCTGTGAGCCATGAACAGCTTATTTCAGCTATATCTGGCTTCCTTGACAGTAATTAAGAATTATACACCTGCTCACAAATAACAATACCCTCATCATTCTTTGTCAACTTTTTTATGACTATTTTTAGGTTATCAACAGAGTAATACTATGCCTGAAGATACATATGCCGATATTATTATGCCCTTATCGCTTGACGAACTGTACACTTACAGAGTACCTGAGGGGATGCGCAAAGAAGTGGAGAGAGGCAGTATTGTTGTTGTCCCCTTTGGCAAAAAGAACAGGTACACAGGCATAGTATATAAGGTTCATAATAAAAAGCCTGAGCTTGAAAATATTAAGGAAATAGTAAAAATTACAGGTTCGGGTTCGTTTATACCGGAAAACCTTTTGAAGCTCTGGCAGTGGGTTAGTGAATATTATCATTGTTCAATGGGTGAAGTTATGAATGCGGCAATACCAACTGCTTTGCTGGCCAGTGATAAGAGCAAGAAATTTAAAGCAAAAACAGAGACAGGGCTGGAACTTGCCAGTAAGTTCAAGGAAAAAGAATTATCTGCTATTCTTGACAGCCTCCAGAAGACACCAGCCAGGTACAGACTACTTATCACATTCCTTGAAATGACCTCCGATGACCTTGAAGACAACATAAAAAGAGTATCAAAAAGTGACCTAATCCGGAAATCCAATACTTCTTATTCAGTATTGAACAAAATAATTGAAGCAGACATCCTGAAAGAGGTAACAGAAGAAGTGTCCAGATTTAATGGAGGGGGTAATGCAAAGGGGGAGTTTAAAAAACTGAGTGATTACCAGGGAAAGGCTTATCATTATATCCGCTCTGCGCTTAAAGAAAAAAATACCGTCCTGCTGCACGGTGTTACATCCAGTGGTAAAACGGAAATATATATTCATCTTATCAGTGATGTCCTTAAAAGAGGAGAAAAGGTATTGTACCTTCTTCCGGAGATAGCTCTTACCACACAAATAATTAGCAGGCTAAGATATTACTTTGGCGACATGGTCGGTATTTATCATTCGGGTCTCAGTGATAATGAAAAGGCCGAGGTTTATGAAAGGATATCCGGTAATTCATCCCTGGGAGAATATAAGATTTTACTCGGGGTAAGATCCTCGATATTTCTGCCGGCGAATAATCTTGGCCTGATAATTATTGATGAAGAGCATGATAGTTCATACAAGCAGTATGATCCTGCCCCACGTTATAATGCCAGGGATACAGCCATCATGAGGGCTCATATAAGCGGTGCCAGGGTATTACTGGGCTCGGCAACACCCTCGGTTGAATCAATGTATAATGCAAAAACCGCCAAGTATGGTTATGCCCGCCTTGACAGGAGATATGGGAGTATTAAGATGCCTGAGATTATCCTGACAGATACGAGTGAAGCATACCGAAAGAAAACTATGATATCTCATTTTACGCCGGGTATGGTTAATACAATTGATGAAGCTCTTGCAAACAGGCAGCAGGTTGTACTGCTACGTAACCGCAGAGGTTTTGCACACTTTATTATTTGTACCGATTGTGGATGGACACCCGTGTGCCCGAACTGTTCGGTAAATTATACCTACCATAAAAATATAGGTCGCTTATATTGCCATTATTGTGGGTCTTATGATTCAATGCCATCACGGTGCGCCAGCTGCTCATCAACTAATATTAAATTGAAAGGTTTTGGAACAGAGAAGGTGGAAGATGAGATATCTATATTATTCCCGGATGCAAAAGTTGAAAGAATGGATTATGATAGTACCAGGAAAAAAGGGTCAATAGAAAAGATAATTAAAGATCTTGAAGATGCTAAGACTGATATACTTATAGGTACACAAATGATCTCAAAGGGGCTTGATATCGAAAACCTGACAGTGGTGGGCATCTTGAATATTGATGGAATGCTTTTCTATCCCGATTTCAGGGCACACGAGCGATGCTTTCAACTGGCAGCACAGGTAAGCGGACGAGCAGGGAGGAGGAGAACAAGAGGTAAGGTTATAATTCAGACAGCCGATCCTTATCACCCTGTTATGAGACAAATCCTTAATAATGATTACGAGGGGATGTATAAAAGCCAGCTGGATGAAAGAAAGGAGTTTAACTATCCCCCATTTACAAGACTTATAAGAATATACCTAAAACATAAAGACAGGATAGTTGTTAACAGGGCTGCCGAGATAATGGCTACCAATCTTAGAAAAGTACTGGGAGACAGGGTTCTAGGACCTGAATTTCCTCCACATGCAAGGATCCAGAACCTATATATCAAGTCTATACTGCTGAAAACAGACAAAAGCAAATCCTATAAGTATATCAGGGAACTAATAATGAGAAATTCTGCTGCGCTGCGTGAAAAAGCAGAGTTTTCAGTACTCAGAATATATTCGGATGTTGATCCACAGTAGTACTGTTAATTTATAAATGGGCTATCTGGCTCCTCTTTCCTTCATTTATTTCTTTATTTTCTCAGCCAGATTAAACAGGTTCTTTACCATTTTATCCCAGCTGAACTTTTCTTTTTCTGCCTTTATACCCTTAACAAAATCATTATACCTTTTATTCCTGAAAAAGTCAATCAGGGCTTCTGATACTTCGCCAGGCTCAGGACTGACAACATAGCCACCTTTACCATGAGGTACTATCTCCGGTAAACCACCTACATTGCTTACGAGCATAGGTTTGTTGAAATGATAGCCTATCTGCGTAACACCACTCTGTGTGGCTGATTTGTATGGTTGTGCTATTATATCCGAGGCGCAAAACCAGTTCGCCACCTCACTGTCAGGTACAAAATGAGGATGAATAATTATATCCTTTTCCAGGCCATTTTTCTTGATAAGCTCGTCATAAGGTGCCCGTGGTATATAAAATTCGCCCACCACCAGCAGCTTTATTTTCATTTTCCTCAGCTCCTTCTCAGCAAAGGCGTTGATCATTATATCGAGTCCCTTGTATTCCCTCATAAGGCCGAAAAATAAAACATACCTGTACCCTTTATCAAGCCCCAGGTTTTCCAGGGCAGATTTACTGCTTATGCTTTTACCGAAATTATCAAAAACCGGGTGAGGTGAAAAAAACCTGGGTTTTTCTTTGTCGAAGGTTTCGAGTTCACTTAGTACTGAGTGTGACATGGCCATGAAACCATCTACGTGCTTTACAAAATACCCTGTCAGTGCTCTGTCGCCAGGTCTTTTTTCGTGTGGTATTATATTATCTAGCAGTGAAATTACCTTTGTATGTCCGTTTTTCCGTATTATCCTGGCCATGGTACCAAAGCATGGTGCCATAAACGGGAGCCAGTATCTGAAAATCACTATATCAGGTTTCTCCTTTTTTATCCTCCTGGCAACACTGAACCAGTTTGGTGGCCAGATTGAATTTATACTTCTCTTGATTTCGGGACTGCCCGGAGCGGGGTCAGTTGAATATTGAGTCCTGCCGGGGAATAGAATACCAGGATACTGGAGTGTGAAGGTTTCAATCCTGACCTTGTGGCCCCCGGATTCGATCTCCAGTGCAAGCCGTTCATTAAAGGCTGCAATACCCCCACGGTAGGGATAGCCTGGTCCTATTAAAATTATTCCGGCCATATCAGTTAGCTGAGCTCTGTAAAGATAGTCAAATAACCAGTTTGCCAATAATGATAAGGTAAAAGGATAAAAATGGCTTTGACCTCACAACAAAACCAGTCTGTTCATTATGATTTAAATTATTTTGGCATTATTTTGCCTATTTTTGATTTGCATTAACCCATGCAAGTTAATTAACCAACTACTTAAATATGAAAAAAAGGGAAGTTGTATTTTTCTTATTCCTGGTCTCCCTATCAGTATACGGACAGCAACCTGAAATTTTTGAAAGAGATATCCTCCTTGCAGAAAAAACTATTAGTTATTCTGAAGGCTTTAAAAGGAATACAGGCGTGAATGATTTCACATACCATTCATTTCGCGAGGACATAAGCCAGTCAATGTTAACACGATGTACTGATGGCAACATGTCAATACAATGGGAAACAGCTCCGGTACCATCTAAGATTGAGGAAAGTCATGGGTTCATATGGATGGCATCAATGGATCTTACTGATGAGAAATGCAGGTTTGATATGTTTATTGACGGGGTAAAAAGATTTGAGATATTTTCAGGGCCCGGACCGGAATTACTAACAAGAAACATTGACGGAGGTAAAATTGATTTTCATACTGTTGAGATTGACCATCATGGTGATGCCCACGGTTATATGACCCTTGTAGCACCTGTAAGATGGTTATCTCCCGGCAGGCCATTGGAGATCAAAATTACAGGTTCAGCATCAGGTTCGAATACCTGGATAATTGTTTACAAAGCTGATGATGCTCTTTCATACCTTCATAACAAGGCTAAATATTCAATGTTCCTTGAGGCCAGTTTAACAGGAAACGAGAGTGGGTGGAACCTGTTATTGCAAAGTCCTCAGTGCTTTACCGGCAGAGAGATCGAAATAACTGCAGGTGAGCAAAGAATTAACGGGCTATTGGAAAATAATGGTAATTATGCTGAAGCGAATATCAGGATTGATAAGCTGTACAGGGATGAAGCATTGATAATAAAGGATGACATAGGCAAGATAGTTGATATAAGGAACCTCAGCATTTCTGGCAAGGATGTACAAATACTTAATAAGGTGGTGTTAATCAATGAACTCAGGGTTAATGACGGGATATACCTTGAGGCACACAGGGTTTACAGGCCAAAAACAGGTTCAAGTCTGCTGAAACTATCCAGGTCAGGAATAGAGGATGGCACAATTTATCTCATGAACTCCAGTCACCAGGACATAGCATGGATGGATATACCTGCTAAATGTGTTATTGAAAGGGATACAATGTTACTGGATCCAATTATTAAGAAAGCTTCTGATACCCGTTCGTTCGGTTTTGATATCGAAGATGCTCTGATGCTTAAAGAATATATTCACCGGCACCCGGAGAAAAAGAGTATTGTTGGAGATTTATTGAATGAAGGGAAGATATCCTGTGGATCCACTTTTATACAGCCTTATGAAGAAATGTATTCAGGTGAAGCTCTGGCAAGGCAGTTTTATTTTGGTGCCCGCTGGCTGAAAAAGGAGTTTGACTATAATGCAGAAATTTACTGGAACGTGGATGTTCCCGGCCGTACCCTGCAGATGCCTCAGATAATGAGAAAAGCAGGTACAAAATACATGGTGTTCAGCAGGTTTGAACAGGGCTTCTATAAATGGCATTCTCCTGACGGGTCTTTTATTATTGCTTATTCACCCGGACATTATGCTAATGCCTATCTCCCTCTCCAGAGAAGCTTTTTTGAGACGGCCAGGTTTATAAGTGAAAATACTTTATTCTGGTCAGCTTATTTTGGTAAGGACGCCGAGCCGGCGATACCCCTTTTATCGGACTGGGATATGAGCCCTGCTGTAGACTATAACGACCATATCAAGTCGTGGAAAAGTATAAGTGAGATAGAAAATGAGAAAGGAATAATTGAAGAGCTCAGCCTCCCTGATTTCAGGATTACTACTGCGGACGTCTTCTTCATGAATCTTTCAGAGGAGGCTGACAGAATCCCTTCGATACAGGGGGAACGACCGGCTATGTGGTTATATATTCATGGTCCATCACATTATGAGGCCTTAAAAGCAAGCAGGGATGCTGATATATTGCTTACCAAGGCTGAAAAATTCAGTTCTGCTCTGGCAGTGGAAAAGGGATCATTTGAATATTACCCTGCTGGTGAACTGGATGCTGCATGGGAGGCAAAGATATATCCCGACCACGGTTGGGGAGGGAAAGGAGGAGACATTACCGACAATCTCTTCCTGATGAAGTTCAGCTTTGCTCGCAGCGAAGCACGCCGCTTACTGGATAAGGCATTATTTGCCCTTTCGGCAGAGATAAGAGTAAATAAGGAATACGGAAGTCCGCTGGTGGTATATAATAGCATAAATGAAATGAGAAATGATATAGCGGAAATACCGTTGGTATTCCAACTATCGGAAGGGAACATGGTGGTGCTCAAAGATGAACATGGCAAAAAGGTTCCTTCACAGCTTACTGATGTTCAATGGTACAGTGACGGATCACTTCAGTCAGCAAAACTGGTTTTTCTTGCTTCAGGGATCCCTCCGATAGGATATAAGACATTTTATTATGATCTGCTTAATGTGGATACAAAATCTGTTGAAAAAGGGAATGCAGATACCTCCTTGTCAAATTCAGCTTATGATATTATTCTTGGCCCCAGAGGTATAGAATATCTTTACGATAAGGAACTCCAGGAAGTAATTATTGATAATGACAGCTTTGCGGGTGGTGAGGTTATAACTATGCGTTCCATTGGTAATGGGGCAGGTGAATTCAGTGATATACAACAACCTGAAATGGAAGGATTTGATTTTACAGGATCATGTGCTGACAGTATTATGTGGGAAATAATTGAAGATGGTGACGTATTTACCAGGCTCAAAATAAGGCAGCATGTGAGGTATGCTGAAATTGAAAGGCAGTTAACAATATATCATGTGGCAAAAAAGCTTGACCTTGATATAAGCATTTTAAACTGGGAAGGGAAATTATACAGGGAATTTCGAATGATTATGCCTCTGAAACAGGTTGATGCCGATATTGCATACGAAGTGCCCTATGGTGTCCTGAGAGTTGGCAAGGATGAGATATCCGGGTCAGCCGGTGAGAGATACATTACAGAATGCAGCAGTATCCACCCAAGAGGCATACAGAACTGGATAAGCTCAAATAATGATGGATTCGGTCTGACAATGAGTTCAGATGTAGTGGTAGTAGACTTTACTGACCCCCTGGCACCAAATTCGGGTAAGTCAGTGCTCCAGGCAGTCCTGCTGGCTTCGAGAAAGAGCTGTCATGAACTTGGCAATGAATATCTTCAAACGGGGGATCATCATTATCACTTTTCTTTAACCAGCCATGAACCGGGATGGGAATATGGTAGCAGCTTCGGTGTTGGATCAAATGAAAGGCTTGATGTAGTCAAACCGTACCTTCGCTCTTCATCAGCGTCATTGCCTGAAAGTATGAGTTTTTTCAGTGCAGTGAACGAAAATGTTATTATCAGTACGGTAAAGAAGGCAGAGGATACAAACGAACTCGTTGCCAGGATGTATGAATATCATGGAACTGATACGTGGCTGGATTTTAGAATTTTCAAAGACATAAAAAGTGTTTGCATGACAGACCTGTTAGAATACCCTTTGAGTGAGCTGAAAGGCATAAGCCGGAACGGGTTTGAAACAAAATTGGGAAAATATGCGGTTGAAACCTATAAACTGACCTTAAGAGGTACGGAATGAGTATACCTTCAATTATTAACAGACAGGCACTATTGCCTGTAATGTCAAATCTGCATGCATCAGATATAATAAGACTAAGTTGATAATATATCTGCTATATCAAGCAGGTTTTGGTTAACATTCTTATGTAGTTTTACAGCTTTCCGGAATGGGACCAGTGCTATTTCATTATTTTGTACTCCAACCATTGAGCTTTTCTGGTCATCCATAAGGGCTTCAACGGCTGCATAACCCAGTCTGCTGGCTGTCACCCTGTCGAAAGCTGAAGGTGAGCCGCCACGCTGCACGTGCCCCAGTACGGTTATCCTTATATCATAATTTGGGTAATGTTCCTTAACCCTGTTTGCCAGCTTGTAGGCTCCGCCTTCCTGATCACCTTCTGCTACTATTACTATGTTACTGGCTCGCTGCCTCCGACCGCTTTCCAGTAATTGGTTGAGTTTATCCACTTCATTATTTAATTCCGGTATGATTATGGCTTCAGCACCTGTGGCTATACCACTACGCAGGGCAATAAATCCTGCTTCTGCTCCCATTACCTCAACAAAAAACATCCTGTTATGTGCACTAGCGGTATCCCTTATCTTGTCTACGGCTTCCACTACAGTATTAAGAGCTGTATCATAGCCAATAGTATAGTCCGTTCCGTACAGGTCGTTATCTATTGTTCCTGGTATCCCTATCATGGGGATATCAAATTCTTCGTTAAAGATCCTTCCGCCAGTGAAGGTCCCGTCACCACCAATCACTATAATACCATTGACCCCGATCTCCTTCATATTATTATATGCAATCTGGCGTCCCTCACTTGTTTTGAATTCCATACACCTGGCCGTTTTGAGTATGGTCCCACCTCTTTGTATAATCTCACTCACGTCATGGCTCCAGAGGGGGGTAAATAATTTTTCTATCATCCCCCTGTAGCCTTCTTTTATACCTATAACCTCAAGGTTGTTATATATTGCTGTTCTTGTCACAGCCCTTATGGCTGCATTCATCCCCGGTGCATCACCTCCGGAAGTAAGTACAGCTATTTTACTGATTTTTGCCATGTTCCCAACTAATTTTAAAAGCGCTACAAAAGTAATTCTTTTCCTGAATATTAAACTTTCTTGCCGGGTATCTTTCTGATTCTTTCAGCTACATCGCGGATGAGCCATTTGGGTGTTGAAGTTGCCCCGCATATACCTACCGAGGATGCACTGTCAAACCATGAATCGTCAATTTCCGAGATATCTGAAATAAAATATGCCCTAAGGTTAATATCTGAGCATACCTCATACAGCATTCTACCGTTAGAACTTGTTTTTCCGCTTACAAAGATAATAACATCATGCCTGCGGCAGAATTCTCTGAGCCTCGGTTCCCGGTTAGCCACCTGGCTACATATGGTGTTATTCACCTTCAACATTTTCCCGGGCTCGAAACCGGCTTTCTCATAGCGGTTTCTTATCTCCAGTATTATTTCGGCAAATTTTTCCCTGCTTCTTGTTGTTTGCGAGAATAGCTCGGCAGGCCGGCTGAAATCTATTTTCCCTAGCTCATCAATTTCCGTTATCAATATCGAATGTCCTTCAGTCTGACCCAGCAGACCGATCACCTCGGCATGTTCTTTTTTCCCGAATATAAGGCTCTGGGTATTATTTCCTGTGCTTTCATAATGGTTTCTTACCTTTTTCTGTATCTTCTTAACTATAGGACAGGTAGCTTCAATTATCTCGATGTTATTTTCCTTTGCTATCCTGTATGTCTCAGGTGGTTCACCATGGGCACGTATTACAACTTTACTGTTCTTGAGCTTACGGAATTCATCACGGCTTATTGTCTTAAGCCCCATATCTTCAAGTCTTTTCACTTCAGCTTCATTGTGCACTATATGGCCCAGGCAAAATATTTCCTCACCCGATTTCAGGGCCTGTTCAGTAAGCTTAATTGCGTTCTCAACACCAAAGCAAAAACCTGAATACTTTTCTATCTCTACTTTCATTTAGTAAGTTTCTCGTTTAAAATTTCTCTGAACCATTCTATCTGCTTACTTACTGTCATTTCAGTATTATCAAGTATGTAGGCATCCTCAGCTTTACGGAGCGGGCTGATCTCCCTGCCTGAGTCAATCATATCCCTTTCGGCAATATTATTTAATACATCCTTAAATTCAACGTTTATAGCTTTTTCCTGCAGTTCCTTATATCTCCTTTCTGCCCTTACCTCTTCAGATGCTGTCATAAATATCTTAATATCAGCATCAGGAAATACCACTGTCCCTATATCCCTGCCGTCCATAACTATTCCTTTCATCATTCCTATTTCCCTCTGCATCTCAACGAGTCTGTCCCTTACAGCCTTTATCTTACTTATTAAGCTTACCAGTGATGATACTTCAACCTGTCTTATTTCAGCTTCAACATTTTCCCCGTTAAGATATGTTTCATACTCTTTTATATCAGGATTATATCTGAATCGTATGTGAATATTATTCATACTGTTACTTATCTCTTCCTCCCGGATGGTTTCCCCGCTAATATATCCATTACGTATGCAGTACAATGTTACAGCCCTGTACATGGCTCCGCTATCAATATAGAAATAGTGCAGTTCCTTTGCTATAGCCTTTGCAAATGTGCTTTTACCACATGAGGAATAACCATCAACGGCAATAATAAGTTTCCTGTTCATGTAATTCTTATTTGAGGTGCAAAGTTAAGAAATTCCTCTTATTTCAGTTTGTTGAATAAGGAGGGTTTAAGTAAGAGGGAGAAACTGGTTGAAGAGCCTGCGATGTGGTACCTTGCCCTGCTAATCATTATATCAACAGAAGAAGTCTTTATACCAACACCCAGACTGAATCCTACCATTGCTGATCTAACTTCGTGAATTAGTTCCTTCCTGCGCTGGTAATTGAAACCGGCGGTAACAAAGAAATTATCTGTTGGTGTCAGTTCAGCTCCAAAAATTAAATGGCGCATTATATTTTCAGCTATTTCTTCCATTTTTGAGAATGTATGATCGTTATTTTCAGGCTCATAATATGTATGTAGAAGATCATATTTCTCAAGGTGCCTGGCAGTGAGACTGAATTTCAGAGGTGCATGCTTCAGTTTTGTACTTATACCTGTAGTGATTTCAAAAGGTAATTTTTCCCTTATTCCACTGTAAGTGGTCAGCTGAAATCCACTGTTCCTTATTACTAGTCCGGCACTTATCCTGCCATCAGGACTATTATAGGACGCGCCAATATCCATTGCGATACCAAGCGATATATAAGTCTCAAGCTGTGATATTATGGGTTTTATATTGACCCCCAGTCTGAATACAGAATCAATCTGCTTTGAATAGATAAGGTTAAAAGCATATTCGGCAGCACTGAAGGTCCCGCTTATATTACCAGATTCATCAGCCATGTCAAACCTGCCGTAATTCAAATAGTTTATACCTGCCGAGAATGTTCCTGAGCTGTCAGTATTATGGCAATAGGCCATGGAGCCGTAATTAATTCCCGCGAAATAGTTAAGGTAGTTCAGGGAAAGGTTGCCATGACACATTGGTCCTGCCATGGCTGGATTAAACATGGCTAGCGAGGGATCACTGCTGAAAGATGAAATATAGAAGCCACCCAGTGAAGAGACGTAAGCATTGGGGCTAAGGTTCAGAAATTCATAAACATTATCTCCCCCAGTTTGTGCATGTACGGTGATCAAACTGGATGATAACAGAAATATAACCATCACTCTTCTCATATATGCCCAGTAAGGGGAATGTTCAATGTTTATTAAACGATTCTGAAAAGTTAATATTATGGATTAAAGATAGCTGTAAAAAAGCTAATTACTTTTAACGGCCGATATTTTTTGGCTTATAAAGTATATGATTGAAGCATCAGCTATATTTAGTTTTTGGATACTTCATTTATTTTCTTGCGGAAGTGAAATTGTATCTGAGCCATGTACAGACCTGTGATCATTATAATGATACCTGCAAATTTCTCAACAGTAATTATTTCGCCTATCGAATAGTATGCAAACACGGCCGTTAAGACAGGTATAATATTCGCAAAAAGGTTTGCCCTGGTAACTCCTATTACTCTTACTGTATAACCAAAAAGTATAAAAGCTCCACATGATGCAAACAATGCCAGTTGGATAAGAGCAATGGCCGCCTTGGGCTCGAATACAATATCTTTAATATGATTCCCCTCGGATATGAGGAATACGGGCATAAAAAGGCTGAGACCGATAATATTCTGTACATTGACAATATAAACAGGTCTGTACTTATTTGCCAGTTTCCTTAAAATCAAGGAATAACCTGTTGCACAAAATACAGCGAGAAGCATCAGCACCATCCCTCTAATATCAAATGACAGGTTGCTTTTGCCTGCGACTATGAAGATCAATATACCTGCAGAAGAAACAAGAACCCCCAGGTAATTAATCATATTAAGTTTTTCCCTGAAAAATATCAGAGCCCCTATAGCTGTAAATACCGGTATGGTTGCTATTAAAACTGATGCGACTGTCGAAGATACATATGTTAAGCCGTGACTTTCAAAAATAAAATAAAGGAAAGGTTCGAACAGTGCAATTATGAAGAAGTAAATCCTGTCTTCTTTCCTTATCTTTTCAAATCTTCCGGTGAAATAAAGGAAAAGACTAAGTACAACGACTGCGATAGCCAGCCTGAAGAATACAATGGTAAGAGGCCGGTATGCTTCGTTGGCTATCTTGAACCATACATAAGAGAAGGCAAAAAATGCCATTGAAAATAAGATCGATATATATGCCTTTACCCTGTCGCCCAATCTCACTCATTATTTGTGATGGGCGAAATTAGAATTTTTTTTTTATATATTTGTTCGCTCAAAAGGTTAGATATGAGATGGTTAATTTTTTATCTGATCGGGTAATTGACTAAGAAACACAACTTTAAATTCTAAAATAATCTATAGATGAAAATCCTAGTATGCATCAGCAATGTTCCTGATACAACTACCAGAGTAAAGTTCACCGACAATACGAGGCTTGATACTACAGGAATACAGTGGGTCATTAATCCATGGGATGAACTATGCCTGACACGAGCACTCGAGTTGAAAGACAGTAATCCCGGGATGGTAGAAACAGTAACGGTCGCCCACGTCGGGCCGTTATCCTCAGAGCCAACCATACGCAAAGCTCTTGCTATTGGTGCCGACAGCGCCATAAGAGTTAATGCCGAACCTCTTGATGCTCATTATGTGGCAGCCCAGATTGCGGAAGTTATAAAGACAGATAACTTTGATCTTATTCTATGCGGAATAGAATCCAGTGATTTTAACGGGTCGACAGTTGGGGGAATGATAGCTGAATTTCTCCAATATCCTTCCGTTTCGTCTGTTTCGGGAATAAATATTGAGAACGGGGACATCAGTATTACCCGTGAAATAGATGGTGGGAAGGAGTTACTTTCAGTACCCCTGCCATTCGTTGCTATTGTACAGAAAGGTATTGCCATGGAGCCCAGGATAGCAGCTATGCGTGGTATTATGATGGCCAGGTCTAAACCGATTAAACTTATTGAACCGCTTGAAGAAAAAGCACTAACAGAGATTGTTTCTTACGAAATGCCTCCAAGAAAAGAAGCGTGCAGATTTATTGATGCGGATAAACCTGGAGAGCTGGTTGACATTCTGCAGAATGTTGAGAAAATAATCTGAAAAATACAGTAGAACTTTTAAATATTATAATAATGTCAGTATTAGTATATACGGAAAACTGGGACGGAAAATTTAAAAAATTATCATACGAGCTGGTATCATATGCATCGGCCATAGCCGAAATGTTAAATGCACCGGTCACTGTTTTATCAATTGGTGATGTAGATACTGCTGAACTGGAGAGTCTGGGTAGATATGGCGCCTCCAAAATATTGAGTGTAAAGAACGAGAAGCTGAAGAATCTAGACAGCCAGGCCTTTACTGCTGTAATAGGGGATATTGCGAAAGAATTGGATGCAAATGTTATTGTACTTTCCAACAACAATACAGGTAAGGCCCTGGCACCCAGGCTGTCAGTAAAACTGAGTGCTGGTGTTGGATCAGGGGTAAGCAGGCTGCCTTCATCAACAGATCCTTTTACAGTATATAAAAGA
>CAZSJH010000040.1:0-16872 GCA_964607105.1 uncultured Rikenellaceae bacterium
CAGTTTCAGTTCCCTCACAATTTCATAGCCCGGTTCTATGGTGAATATCAAAAATTCTGAATCATCAGTGATTTTTAAATCGCTGCCACATTTTGATTCAAATGCTTTCCGGCCATCCTTGTTATAAAGGTATATTTTTGAATCGCCTCTCCATGGTTCAGTTTTATAGGCTATCCATACACCATCGTCCGAAATTATTCGTTCTGTTATCCTGTTCCATGATTCGATATCATCGTGTGTAAGAGGCTTCTTCTGGGCGTTAAGATTCGAAACAAGAAGAAAAAATAAAACTACCGGTAAGTATGTAATAAGATTTTTCATGGAATTATAAGTTTTTTGTTCAAGGTTCAAAGTTAAAAATACCTTTGAAAGGTAATATTAAAAACCTGGAATAATGGAACCGAGGAACCTGTGTCCCGACGATTTTGTCGGGACGAGGGTGCCGAGTTCGACGAATTCCCGTGGCACGGTTCTGGAGAACCGCGCCAGCGGGGTGAGTAAATATTGGAATATTTGACTGTTTGTGTAAACGTTGAATTATGTAATTGTCTCGAAAGCAAGGCTTTTCGGGACAATTAAACATAAAAAAATGCCCCTGATGATTTCCGGGGCATTATTCATTTGCGATTGTTATTCAAAATTCGTGTTAATCTGTATCTATTCCCCAAGTATTTCAGCTACTTTCTCCCTGAGCTCAGGTCCTCTTACATTGGTAGCAATAATTTTCCCTTCGGAGTCAAGCAGGAAGTTAGCCGGTATTGAGTTCACAGCATACATCTGTGCGGCTTCATTTTCCCAGAATTTCAGATCCGACACATGAGTCCATGTTAGCTTGTCATCTTCAATTGCCTGCAGCCAGTCGTCCTTTTCCCTGTCGAGGGATACACCCAGTACATCAAAGCCTTTATCATGGAATTCATTATATACGGCTACCACATTGGGATTTTCCTGTCTGCAGGGACCGCACCATGCTGCCCAGAAATCGATAAGCAGGAGCTCAGGACCAACGAGTACATCAGAAAGACTGACGGGGTTTCCTTCCTGATCGTTCTGTGTAAAATCAGGTGCTATTTCACCTATGGCCACTTTTTTAAGTTTTTCAATCCTGTTCTTAAGGTCGATAATTGTCTGTGTCTCCATCAACCTGGGATCCAGTTGCCCGACATATGATTCAATTTCTTCCCCATTCAGTTCGTATGATATAGAGCGAAGGATCATTGGTGTTGCATAAGATGCAGGGTTTGACGCTATAAAATCAATATTATAGTCATTTATCTCCTCGTAGAGGAAATTCCTTTCTTCTTCTAATTCAGCTACTCTTTCCTCGTTACCTGCCTGCCTTTCTTCCCTTATCTGCTCGAAAAGTTCCCGGTTACGCTCATAAAATCTTTCCAGTCCATCATTATATTTTTTATATTCATCCTGCGCAGAAGATCCTTCTACCCCGGCTAAGTATAATGAATCGGCATGCCCTTCTACTTTAATTTTTGCATTTTCGAGGAAAAGCATCAGGTAACCTCTTTTACCAGCAAGGGATAAGTAATAGACATCAGGATAATCTACTGAACCACCTGTAATTTCAAAGACACCATCTTCCACGGTGGCAGAGTCAATCATAACAAACTGTCCTGATTCACGTTTCTGCAGGTATACCATACCTTCATCCATGCCTTCCAGTTCACCTTCCACAATATACCTGGGATCAGATGAGCAGGATACTATCAGTGCAGTTACCAGAGAAAGTAATAATAGCTTTTTCATAAGTATATTTTTTTTTGAGTTTGCAAAGGAAGTAAAAAAATATCAATGTTCCCTCTTTCGGAAGTATTTGTGCAACAACTTTGCTGCTGCTGAATATGATGTTATTTTACCATTGTACAGATCAGCCTCGAGGCCGGGAATCATTGCACTGATTTCGGGATCCTTATAAAATGAAGATTTAAGATTCTCCATGATGGTATCATGCATCCTTATTACAGACTGGTTTTTTCTTTTCGCGCTGAAGAAGCCATTGCTTTTTGTAAGTTCTATCTGTTCGCATATGGTATTCCATATCTCATCTATACCCCTTACTTCAAGAGAGCTGCAGGTCAGAACCCTGGGTTTCCATCCTGATTTGCTTGGTGGAAACAATGACAGGGCATTTTGGAATTCGGTCCTGGTCATTTCAGCGCGGTGTATATTATTCCCATCAGCTTTATTAATGACTATTGTATCGGCCATTTCCATTATCCCTCTTTTTATTCCCTGCAGTTCATCACCTGCGCCTGATATCATGAGGAGCAGGAAAAAATCGACCATTGAGTGCACCATTGTTTCGGACTGACCCACACCTACAGTTTCCACAAAAATTGTATTGAAACCCGCAGCCTCGCAGAGGATTATTGATTCCCTTGTTTTTCTTGCCACGCCTCCGAGTGATCCGGCTGAGGGTGATGGACGTATAAAGGCCATTGGATCGCCCGCCAGTGACTCCATTCTTGTTTTATCGCCGAGTATACTTCCATGTGATTTTTCACTGCTGGGGTCAATGGCCAGAACAGCCAGTTTCCTGTTCATTGCGGTAACCTTCTTCCCCAATGTTTCGATAAAGGTACTTTTGCCGGCTCCCGGCACACCCGTAATGCCTATTCTAATTGAATCTTCCCCGTGTGGCAGGCATTCTTCAATTATTTTCTGGGCAAGTTCAAAATGTTCTGTCTTATTACTTTCAACAAGGGTTATTGCCTGGCTCAACAATGTTATGTTACCATCGAGGATACCTTTGACGTATTCATTAACTGAATACTCTTTTCGTTTTTTCCTGATTCGTCCCAGCAACTCAGGGTTAACAGATGGTGGCTGGGGAATACCTTTACTGACCGACAGTGCAGATTTCCCAGTACTCTTTTTTTTTTCCTGCATTTATACTATTCACTTTCAAGGACAGTGCCACTTACAACAAGGCTTACCTGGCTTTTCTCAGGATCATTTGTAATTATGGTAATCACCTTATGTTGTTTACCTTTACGCGCACCCGCGTCAAAAACAGCTTTTATGGTACTTGATTCACCGGGTTTTATAGTGGTATTGGCAGGTGTAACTGTAGTACAACCACATGATGACCTTACCTTGCGTATTACCAGATCATTTTTACCGGAATTTTTAAATTTGAATTCTATATCCGCCTTCTCCTTCTGTTTTATTTCACCGAAGTCAAAGCGTGTATTTTCTATTTTGAATACAGGCGCATTTTCAAGTTCCTCTTTTGACCATGAACTGAAATCTTCGACCAGGTTTGCAGAGGCAACAAAATAACTGTTATTCACTGTCTCACCGTTTTTCAGTATACGGATCAGGCTGTTCACATAACCCCAGTCGTCAATCTTACTGGCATCGTATGTACCCTCTATTACTCCTTTCTCACCCGGTTTCAGTGTTGCGGGTTTTGTTTTAAGGCTTAAATGCTCGGGGACCCTGTCAAAGCCCAAAGTCACGGGTTCATCCAGGGTATTTATGATTTCCATAACCTTTATCTTCTTTTTACCTCTTTCGATATCAGTAAAAGCAAGGTGGTTACTTTTGAACCTTACACCACCGGCATCAAACCTGTAAATTTCTTCAAGCGTAAGCTCTCTTGGAATCACATCTCCTTCTATAACGAGAACATGAACAGCAGGTTGGGTATTAGTATATACTGCCACGGTTTTTTTGAATTTGTTAGGACGGTTCCTGGGATCATAGGTCACTGCCACAAAACCCTTCTCCCCTGGCTTGATGGGATGTTTTGTCCACTCAGGAGTGGTACAACCGCATGATGCCGTGACCCTGCTGATAAGCAAGTCGGAAGTGCCGGTATTTTCAAATTCAAAATTAACTCTCTGAGGACCTGCTTCTTCCTTAAACCTCCCAAAATCATGAGTGGTACTGTTAAATTTAATATCTGCTACATTTGGTTGGGCCAATGCCACTAATGATGCAAAAAGGATAATAATGCTTAAGTGTATCTTTTTCATTTTGATTGAAATTTTATTTTTTTCGGATCAGAGCCGTTATTTAGACAAAAAATTCAACTAATTAGTTGCATTGATTGTTGTTAGAATAAATAACGTAATCAAATTACGGACCAAAATTAATAAAGTTTCAACTTTTTCGCTATTTATTCATAACATATTATATTAGCTTTGTTTATTTTGACGGTCTTTTGGAATAAAATTTGAAGCCTTTATTTTACTTAAACCAAATGTGCATTTGAGACCAAGTATCAGACATATTATTCTGACCATCCTTATTTGCTCAATGAGCTTGCTTGCCAGAGGCCAGTTTTACAATGGCCAGCAAATGACATTTGGAAAAAACCGCCTGCAACATTATGACTTTTACTGGTCATATTACCGTTTTGACTATTTTGATATTTACTTTAATGAATACGGAAGGAACCTGGCTCAGTACACTGCAAAGATAGCTACCGAAAAGATTGCTGAAATAGAAGATTATTTCGACTATATACTTGAAAAAAGGCTGATATTCGTTGTATATAACCTGCACCAGGAGCAGAAACAAACTAATATAGGGCTGGTGACCGGCCAGGATGATTATAATATAGGTGGGTTTAGCCGGACCATCAAGAACAAAGTAATGCTTTATTATGAGGGCGACCATGAAGCATATGAGCAACAGGTGGCTGCTTCCATTACTGAAGTAATGATAAACGAAATGCTCTATGACGCCGAGCGCAGGGAAAGAATCCCGGGTTCATCACAGATAAGCCTCCCCGACTGGTATCTGAAAGGCCTGATAAACTATATTTCAAGGGACTGGGACTACGAGACTGATAACATGGTCAGAGACGGCATACTGTCGGGCAGGTATAAAAAGCTTAATTTCCTTGAGTATGATGACGCCATTTATGCAGGTCATTCGTTCTGGAGGTATGTAGCCAAAACTTACGGTGATCCCATTATTCCCAATGTCATATACCTTACAAAGATATATAAGAACGTGGATGATGGCCTGATGTACGTACTTGGGATGAAGCTTAAAGACCTTCAGAAAGAATGGTATGAATATTACAGGGAGTACTATGAGAGTATAGAAAATGATCAGCCGGTTAATGAACCCGCGAACAAGATACATGAAACAAAGAAAAGAAGGATAATACAGGATTTAAGCATAAGTCCCGATCAGAGGTATGTTGCTTACATTACTTATAACTGGGGAAAACGTAAAATATGGGTTCATGATACCGAAACAGGAAGACGTGAAAGGGTCTTTTCCATTGAACCCAAATATGAGCAGCTTGCCGATATAAGCTACCCTGTTATAGCCTGGCATCCCAGCAGTGAAATCCTTACCTTTATCAATGAAGAAAAAGGAAACCTGCTTATATATTTTCACCGCATCACCAGTGGAAAGACCGAAAGCCGAAACCTCCTTTATTTTGAAAAAGTACTTGATTTCAGTTATTCCCCAAACGGCAACAGACTGGTGATGTCAGCAGTAAAAGACGGACTTACTGATATTTACGTTCATACAATAGCGGCGGGCACCAATGAGCAGATAACAAGGGATGTAGCTGACGATCTTAATCCACGGTATATAAAAACAGCAGAAAACCAGATAATATTCAGTTCAAACAGGCTGAATGACACAATTGATTTACCCTTTGATCCCATTGCTCAAACATCACTCACCTACGACCTTTTTACCTATGACCTTGATAAGAATGATGGTGTGGCAGTGAAGTTATCTGAGGGTAAGTACGTTGAACGCCTGCAGCCGGCAACCAGGAACAACAGGGAGATATATTACCTTGGCGACGAGACAGGAACGATAAATAAGTACCTTGCCCGCTTCGATAGCACAATCAGTTTTATTGATACCACTACTCATTACAGGTATTTTATCAGGTCCGAACCTGTAACCAACTATAACAGGAATATTATTAAACATGACTACGCAGAGGGAAGGGTTGCAGAAATTAAGTACAGGAATGGCAGCTATCATCTGTACACAGGCTCGGCCAGCGAACAACAGCCCTTGTCTGAAGATCAGCTTATCAGCACTCCCTACAGGGAGGAAACGACGGATATGCTTCATGAAGCCGATAGCATTGAGCAATTGAAGCAAAAGCTGATAGAAATAGACAGATTAAGGCACGACACTCTTACTAAACCACTGTATGAATATTATGCCACTGATGAACCCATTGATATTAATTTCTATATTTTTGAGAAAGAGAAAGAGAATTATTATGAGCAACAGTGGCGAGAGGAATATATGGACATTGATTTTGATACTGCAAGGATCAAATTTCCATTAATCAGGATATATGAAACATCATTCTATAATAATTATATTGCCAACCAGATAGATTTCAACTTCCTGAACCAGTCATATCAGGCATACAGTGGGGGAGCACCATATTTTAACCCCGGCTTTAACATGCTCACCCAGATAGGCATTGTTGATCTTTTTGAAGATTATAAGATAACGGGGGGGTTCAGGTTTGCCGGCAATTTTGACAGTAATGAATACCTTGTAAGCCTTGAAAGCCTGAAAGGTAATTTTGACAAACAATTTGTATTCCACCGCCAGGCTTTGAGCAGTTATAATGATAGCGCATATTTTAAGATGCACAGTCATAACCTGTACTTTACCCTCTCCAAACCAATTACTCCCGTTCTTGCCATTAAGGGTACAGTAAGTTACAGGAACGACAGGTATGTAGCCCTGGCAACGGATATTAATAAACTTAATGCTGACGCAATCTACCGTAACTGGGCCGGGCTTAAAGCTGAACTTGTTTATGACAATACCAGAAACAGGGGAGTAAATATTTATTTCGGCACCCGCTTTAAGATCTTCGGTGAATATTACAGGGATATCATAAGGAGTAAATCAGATATGTTCGTTGTAGGTGCCGATTTCAGGCATTACCTAAGGATACACCGCGACCTAATATGGGCAAACAGGTTTGCCGCCAGCTCATCCTTCGGCCCCACAAAACTACTCTATTACCTGGGTGGTGTTGATAACTGGTTAGGTTTCATCAACAGGGACGTGGAAATGTTTGATCAATCAGTACAGGTTGATCCAACGGCAAACTATGGATTCCATACTCTTGCAACCAATATGAGGGGATTCAGCCAGAATATCAGGAATGGAAATAATTTTGCACTTATCAACAGCGAAATAAGATGGCCAGTTATAAGATATATAGCAGGGCGGCCACTGAAATCAAAAATATTGAACGACTTCCAGATAGTTGCCTTCGGGGACCTTGGAACAGCGTGGACAGGACCAGATCCATGGTCAGGAGAAAACAAGTGGGATACCGAAACAATTGAAAACGGGCCGGTCAAAGTATATCTCGACACTAACAGAGAACCTATTGTGGGTGGCTTCGGTTTAGGGCTGAGAGCTAACCTTTTTGGATACTTTGTACGTGCCGATTGGGCCTGGGGTGTTGAAAACTCTGTTATACTGCCACGCATATTCTACCTCTCTTTCAGCCTGGACTTCTAGACTCTATTTTCCGGAATATGGATAACATAGCAAAAATAATCACACAGAGGGCAGGAGAAATATTTGATGAAACAGTAAAGCTGAGAAGACACTTTCATAAGTACCCTGAATTATCCTTTAAGGAGCATAAAACGTCAGAATTCATATGCAGTTATCTTGATCATCATAAAATAGACTATGATAGAAATCTTGCAGGTACGGGAATTATAGCATGGGTAAATGGTAAAAAGGGGAAGGGAAACGCTATTGCACTCAGGGCAGAAATGGATGCACTTCCTATTAGTGAAAACACCTCGCTGGATTATTCAAGTATGCACAATGGCATAATGCATGCATGTGGACATGATGCCCATATGGCCATGCTGATGTCTGCAATAGTAATTATAAGAGACATCAGCAACGAATTTGGAGGCAAGATAGCCTTCATATTCCAACCGGGAGAGGAAATGGCTCCAGGCGGTGCAAAGCTCCTTATGCAAACGCGGGCTTTCAGGGATCTGAGTCCTGACCTCCTTATTGCTCAACATGTGCTGCCTGAACTGGAGACAGGCGTAACAGGCTTCAGAGCAGGTATATACATGGCCTCAAGTGATGAAATACATCTCCGTATAAAAGGCCGTGGAGGGCATGCTGCACTGCAGGATCAACACACTGACCAGGTAATGATAGGAAGCAAACTTGTGATGAGGCTAAAGAAAAAAGTGAATAATTACCCTAAAGATGAACCCCTGGTAATGAGAATTGGACGTTTTACTGCTGAAGGAAGTACAAACATAATTCCTGAAGAAGTGACTTTACAGGGAACAATAAGGACCTATGACGAAAATGTGAGAAAAGATCTTAAGAATATAGTCCACGGTGTCTGCAAATATATACAGGATAAATACGGAGTAAAGGTTGATCTGGATATTCCTGACGGTTACCCCGTGCTCACAAACAGTAAGGAGCATGTGAAAAGATCCGTCGAGCTGGTTAAAGTAATTAACGGAGAAAAAATGGTCAAAGAAATCGATCGCAGGATGAGCTCAGAGGATTTTGCATTCTATTCTCAAAAATACCCCGTAGTTTTTTACCGTCTGGGTATAAAGAGCAATACAGAGGGTATGAACGGCTTGCACACCCCGGGTTTTACGATTGATGAGAAGGCTATGCTGACAGGTGTGAGAACACTGTGCTACCTGGGGGTCAAATTTACAGGTAGCTGATAATCCAGTGGTGGAAACGGCTTCTATTTAACTGTATGCGATGCTATATGGGATTTATAATGAGTTCCTCCTTCACCAAGGCTTCGGAGGACGGGGTGAGAATAGCTTTAAACGTTTGATAAGTTTTACTTTTTAAACTCTATCAACCCTGCCAGCTTTATCAAGCTCTCCAATCTTCCTTAGCCTGAGTCTCAGCCTATTTTGTAGTCATTGTACCGCAAATCTGCACCGCAGTTAATCTTATTCCTACCTGTTCTAAAATATCAAATATTTCTTTTGTAATTAAAAAATATAGATAATTTTGTACTGTCATTAAAATGAATCTAAAACTAAAAATAATTAAAATGGCTTACGTTATTACAGATGATTGTACTGCTTGCGGAACTTGCATAGATGAATGTCCTGTTGAAGCTATTTCTGAAGGTGATATTTATAAAATTGATCCCGAATTATGCACTGACTGTGGTGCATGCGCTGATGTCTGCCCGGTAGAGGCCATTCATCCGGAGTAAGAGCTAACAGTATAAGAGAAGATAAGAGGCCGACATATATTGCGGCCTTTTTTTATTTTGAAGGATTATACCTGGCACCCTCCAGAATTTCTCTGTAGTTATTATTAAGCATCATCTCACCCAGTTCAATATCCTCATTATGCTTCATATATGACTCAACAATTCTGAAACCCAGCCACACGCTGGCGCGACCGGGTGACTCCGACGAAAAAAATGATGTAAAAGGAGCTTCCCCTGTCAGTTTGCGAATAAGCATAAAATCATCATTGAAGAGCATATCATGCTCAATAAGATATTCCCACATCCTGTACTCATTGTTTAAGCAGAACTTCATCTGGCCGGACGTAAACCCGAATAATACTGAATCCGGGTAATCATAGAGCATACATTTGGTAAAATAATGTAATTTCCCCTCGTAGAGCATCCTCGATAAAAGATCTTCCGATGAATCGGTTTCAGGGTAGGGATATCCTGCCTTCCCCCAGGCATAGAATGCATCAGGTACTATCTTTTCCGGTACCATCTTTAGTGTGACATAAGAGTATATCCCCAGACGTTTGTAATATTCGTGACCCGCCCCCAGGTACCTGTCTAAGCCTATTGCAAGAACCGAATCACCAACTATGACACTGTTATTAAAACCTGAAATAAAGGTATACATACAGGGAATAAGGGAATCGGGAAAATAGTAGCTGTAGTTTGCCCATGCTCTTTCACACTCTTTCTCGTAGCCAGACATATCAGGATATTTTTTCATGACCGATTCATACACCTCGTAATTAAACCGGTCTGTTGAAAATTCAATTATACGGTCAAAAGTAGTAGTGTCATCCAGCATACCAACATTTATAACATAAGCAAATAGCTGGAGAAAAGAGCCATATTTCGTCCTGAGGCTATCCTCTTTCTCCCCGAGGGTTGCAGGATCATTTGAAAACAGATCCCTTTCAAGTCTCAAGATCTCGATATCAGGCTCAGATAAGTCGCCTCTTAAAGAATAATGATCGCCACTGCATGAAACTGCCAGATATATACCGAGGAACAGAAGAGATATTTTTAGAACATGCTTCATTTTATTAAGATTCGGTTAAACAGAAAACAAAAATATTCCTTTCTTAGTAATATTTTATTCTTAATTTAGTACTATCCTATACAAATGTAAAAAACTAATAATAACTAACCTTTACTACACCTGTGATGAAAACAAAAATACTCCTTGTAAAAATATTACTGCTGACACTCATGGCAGGCATATTATCAGAGAAGTCCTTTTCGCAGGATTTTCAGTTTGGCCTGTATGCTGAACCACTAATAAGCTGGTTCTCTTCTGACACGGATGCATCTGTCAGTAGTGGAGCGCGACCGGGTATAGCTTTTGGTATTACACTGGATAAGTATTTTGCACGTAATTATGCCTTTACTGGGGGAATAAGCATAATAAATGCGGCCGGCAGACTCAGATATTCCGACGACATGCCTATATACCTCAAGTATACAACGGTTGACCTTGAAGCGGGTGATAAAGTCACATATAAAATACGTTACCTGGCAATCCCCGTAGGAATCAAGCTGAAGACCAACTCGATAAGTTATACTGTATTTAGTGCCAGCATGGGGCTCAGCCCCAAGGTCATTATTGGAGGTAAGGGAAGTATACCCTCCCATGAAATAGAGAAGGAAAGCATTCCAGATGAACTGAAGTTTCTTGCTCTCGGTTTCTTTATAAATTTAACAGCAGAATATCCACTTGGAGGAAGAGCAGCGGTAACAGGAGGCCTTGGTTTCGATAATATCTTCACTGACGTTACAACAGATCACAGCGGACAACCGGAAGATAAGATAACACATAACATGATCCGGTTCAGGGTAGGGTTGAACTTTTAACCACCAGTTTAATGAGAATTACTCTTGCACAGCTCAATTATCATGTCGGGAACTTTGAGAAAAACAGCAGGCTCATAATTGATGCTATCAGGAAAGCAGAAAAAGATAAATCAGACCTTGTAATATTTTCGGAACTTTCTCTCACGGGTTACCCTCCCCATGATCTGCTTGAGCATCGCGATTTCATTGATAAATGTTATAAGTACCTGTATTTGATAGCATCTGAGTGCAATACTATAGCTGCTATTGTAGGTGCTCCGGCCATCAATAAGAACAGCAATGGTAAAAAACTATATAATGCAGCTTATTTGCTTGCTGAAGGGAAAATAAAAGATTTTGTCTTTAAAAGCCTTCTTCCTACCTATGACATATTTGATGAATACAGGTACTTCGAACCGGCAACCAAGTTCAAAGTGATTAATCTGAAAGGGGAAAAACTGGCTGTGACGATATGTGAAGACCTCTGGGATGAGCAAAGCTTTGAGAATAATTTCACAAGTTCACGCATGTATGCAGTTTCACCCATGGATGAACTGGCCAGACAGAGCCCCGACATAATAATTAACATATCTGCATCACCTTTTGCACATACAAAGACAGAAAGCAAAAGGGAAATATTTACCCGTAAAGCTGCAAGGCATAAGCTTCCGGTTTTTATGGTTAACCAGGTTGGAGCAAATACTGACCTTATTTTTGAAGGCAATTCAATGGTTGTAGGACCGGAAGGTAATATAATTGATGTTTTCCCGTCCTTCAAAGATCACACTGCAAGCTATGAGCTTACTGAAGTTATTAATAACAGGAAGGTGTTTAAGATTGAAACCGATCGCATCGAGATGATCTATTCAGCACTGATCCTGGGTTTGAAAGATTATTTTGAAAAAATGAATTTCAGGTCTGCTGTTCTAGGCCTTTCAGGGGGAATAGATTCTGCTGTATGTCTTTGTATAGCCGCCAGTGCACTTGGCCCATCCAAAGTAAGAGCTCTGCTGCTGCCCTCAATGTATTCAAGTCAGCATTCGGTTGATGATGCTATTCTACTTAGTAATAACCTGGGTGTAAAATATGATATCATAAACATTGAAAAAGCATATCGGGCAATAGAAGAATCGCTCTCAGAAATAATGAAAGGGATGCCCCGGGATGTCACCGAGGAGAATATACAGGCACGATTGAGAAGTCTTATGCTGATGGCTGTCTCAAATAAGTTCGGGAACATACTGCTTAATACCTCCAATAAAAGTGAAACAGCTGTTGGCTATAGCACTCTGTACGGAGATATGGCCGGTAGTATATCCGTACTTGGTGATGTTTACAAAACCGATATATACCGGCTCGCCGAATATATAAACAGGGAACAGCAGCTAATACCGGGAAATATAATCACTAAAGCCCCTTCTGCTGAACTCAGTCCTGGACAGAAAGACTCTGATTCGCTACCTGATTATGAGATTCTTGATTCAATACTATACCAGTATATCGAATTACAGAAATCCAGCTCTGATATTAAAGGCCCGAATATAAATCCTGACCTGGTAAAGAAAATAATCGACCTTATAAATAAAAATGAATTCAAGCGCTTCCAGGCACCTCCAATCCTCAGAATCTCAAGCAAAGCTTTCGGGATAGGCAGACGAATGCCACTGGTAGGAATATACTGATTGTTATTCAGAATTATCCCGTATAGACTCCCAATCCATAAAAAAAGACGGGAATCAGCCTTCAGCCAGAAATTATGTTCTAAAACATAACAAGTAATAACTTGTAATCGTGAGCTTTACAACATGCTGTTAATGAATGTGTTAAAAAATGTTAATTTAGCATTTGTAAGTATCTTTTATTATTTTTGTATATGTTTTGGAACATACTTATAAATTAAGACTAAATTGTACAAAAATCATTACATCCAGAATTGCATAGAGAGTCCGGGATCTCTTTTTAGAAATCTCAAGTTATCCGAAAGGGATATCCTGGTACGCAACCATTCATATGCACATTACAGAAAAGGGGAAATAATTTTCAAGGAAGGTGAGAAACCACCTGGGCTTGTTAGCCTTGCAACAGGTAAGGTTAAGATCTTCAAAGAAGGGGTTGGAGGACGCGAACAAATACTTAGGATGGCAAAGCCTGCCGGACTGCTTGGGTTCAGAGCACTTTTTGCCGGAGGTGCCTATTCAGCATCTGCTTTAGCAATTGAAGACTCCACCATATGCATTATTGAAAAAGATGCATTTTTCAAGCTGGTTAAGGACAGCCCTGATCTGTCATTAAAGATAATCCAGATGTTGTCACAAGAACTGGGGTTCTCTAACAGTCGGACTGTATCATTAACCCAGAAGCACATCAGGGGCAGACTTGCCGAGTCATTATTAGTATTAAAAGATATTTATGGATTTGAGCCCGACGGAAAAACGATAGGAGCATATCTTTCAAGGGAAGATATTGCGAACCTTTCTAACATGACTACATCCAATGCTATAAGAACCCTTTCAACATTCGCTGCTGAGAAAGTCATCTCTATAGACGGAAGGAAAATAAGAATAATTGATCCACCAAAACTGAACAGGATAAGTACACTGGGCTAATTATTCATAAAAGAATATCCTTTTTACCCTGGCAGGTATACCGGTCAGTATTTCATAGGGAATGGTATTACATATGTCTGCCACTTCATTAATTGATATATTATTACCGAATATTTCAACCTCATCCCCAGCCGCAAGGTCAGTGTCACTTATGTCAATCATACACATATCCATGCACACATTGCCTATTACAGGCAGGTAGTGCCCCCTGGCATATACCCTGCCTCTGCCCTGCCCCATCATCCTTCTCAATCCATCAGCATACCCTAACGGTAATATTGCTATTTTTCTCTTTTCCACACTTGCATCTTTCAGTCCATAACCCAATCCTTCGCCTTCATTAACATCCTTAACCTGTGAAATTCTAGTATAAAATCCCGGCCCCATTTTAAGTCCTTTCATATCAACCTCGCTGATGCCATAAAGGCCTATACCGAGGCGGACCATATCAAACTGGTATTCAGGGAATCTGGCTATTCCGGCCGAATTAAGTAAATGCTGCATAAAATCTACGCCGGTTCTTTCACGTATAAGACCGCTTAGCTTAGTGAACCTTTCTGCCTGTTTATGGGTAAAGGCATCCATGTCCTTATCATACGATGCTGCCAGATGTGAAAAGACTGAGGCAACTCTGAGTGATCTGCAGTTCACAAGGGTCTCTGTCATCAGCTCAATATCTCCTTCAGTAAAACCAAGCCGGTGCATCCCTGTATCCAACTTAATATGTACAGGATAATCACTGACACCGAAGCGCTTTGTTTCGCTTATAAAACAATTCAGTATATCATGGCTGTATATTTCGGGTTCCAGGTCATATTCCAATAATGACCTAAGCGAATAAGGATCCGGATTCATAACCATAATGTGACTTGTTATTCCCTCTTTTCTCAGGCTTATTCCTTCATCAGGATATGCAACTGCAAGGTAATCTACCCCATTATAAGACAGCCACTCTGATATTTCCTTTGGACCTGCCCCGTAAGCAAATGCTTTTACCATGGCCATAATTTTTGTACCCTTGTTCAGGTACGACCTGTAAGTATTCAGGTTTGACAACACAGAATTAAGATTTATCTCGAGTCTTGTCTGGTGTGTTTTCAATTCAAGCAGGCGTCCTATTCGTTCAAACTCATACTTCCTCGCCCCTTTTAACAATATTGACTCATCCCTGAAGGCTCCGGGCCAGAAGGACTTTACAAAATCATCCGTATCCTTATAAAATGTTTTACTGTCAGTATCAAAATATTCAGCATATTTTACCAGGTCACTACCAATGGCAATCAGCCTCCTTATACCTGATTTCCTGATATTTTCAGCTACTTCACCGTATAGTTTTTCCCTGTTCCTGTTTCCCTGCACAAAATCAGAAAGTATAAGTGTCATATCCTTATCCGAGATTCCTTTGAGATATTCCATAGCCACCCGAAGGGAGCCGGGATCAGAATTATAGAAATCCTCCAGCAATAAACAGTTATTAATTCCTTCCTTCTGTTCCATTCTCATAGCAACAGGGTAAAGAGCTTTTACCCCTTCTGATATTGTAATAGTGTCAAGTCCCAGGTATAATAGGGCAGTTATAACTGTTGATATATTATCCACTGATGCCCTGTCAAAGAAAGGTATTCTGCAAATAAAATTCTCTTCGCCATATACAACTTTCAGTGCAGGTTCTTTCTCCGCCTTCATTTGTGGTATTATAGTTACATCAGATGTGTTTCCCTTTGCTGACCAGCTGAAAAGGCGTTTACCCCTGAGTCTGTTGTCATTCATAATTCCATTATGAATATTCTTCTTATCGGCAGGATAAATGATCACCTCCGAGTTTATAAAAAGACCCAGCTTTTCATGTATTTTCTCATCAATACTGCTGAAGTTCTCCTGGTGTGCTTCACCTATATGAGAAAATATACCAATTAGGGGTCTTATTATCTTCTCAAGCTTAGCTATTTCACCTGGTTCAGACATTCCTGCTTCAATCACTGCACTGTCATATTCATCACTGAGGTACCAGAGCGACAATGGCACGCCCACCTGGGAATTATAACTCCTGGGGCTGCGTATCACATTTTCATGTTTTCCAAGAATATCCGAAAGCCATTCTTTTATTATTGTCTTCCCATTACTGCCGGTAATAGAAATTAATCGTCCACTGTAATTTCTTCTTTTCCAGGCCGCAATTTTATGAAGAGCAGACAGGCTGTCCTGAGTGATGATAAAACTTGCTCCAGGGTGGTCTTTCTCTTTCCCTCTGTAATATTTAGCTGTAACAAGGAATATCCTGACACCAGCCCTGTACATCTCCGGTATATGCTTATGCCCGTCATTCTTCTCTCCCCTCAGCGCAATGAACATAGTACCATCAGATAACTCCGAAACTTTCCTGCTGTCAATCAGAAGATCCCTGATCTCAAGCCCCTGATCACCTGTAAAGCCCGATCCCGTGATTTCGGCAATAGTCCTTACATCCGTTTTCACTTTTCCTCCTTTGATCCTGTAAGTTTCATATAACAACTCCTGCAGAGGGGTTTATATATATCCTGTTCTCCCAGCAGTACCACATTCTTGTCATCAGCTTTCCTGTATGAATAATTAGCATGATTACCGCATTCCACGCATATTGCATGCACCTTTGTAACATATTCAGCGATGGCCATGATATCAGGCATCGGTCCGAAAGGTCTACGGCTGTAATCCATGTCAAGTCCGGCCACGATAACCCTCACTCCCCTGTCAGCAAGTTCATTGCACACATCGACTATACCATGATCAAAAAACTGGGCTTCATCTATGCCTATAACCCGGACACCGGACGATAAGAGGAGTATCATTGAGGCTGTCTCAACAGGTGTTGAAGTTATTGATCGCTCATCATGTGATACAACAAGGGTATCTGAATATCTTTTATCCAGTGCAGGTTTATATATCTCAACCTTGAGGCCTGCTATTCTGGCTCTTTTAAGTCTCCTGATCAATTCTTCAGTCTTGCCCGAAAACATTGAACCCGCAATAACCTCTATTGATCCACGTTTATTAACATAGTCAATAGAATTTTCAAGAAAATGCATTTATCATAGGTGTTTATGAAGCCCTGATAATTTCAGTCACGATAAATATTAATTACCTTTGCAAGGTAAAGAAAATTGACTTTAAATAAAACCAATTTCATGGATCTGAAATCAG
>CAZSJH010000041.1:0-16867 GCA_964607105.1 uncultured Rikenellaceae bacterium
ATCTGCTTTCTTCTGCTCCCTGTTTTGTAAAGCATTCTTCTATCATTTTTTTTGATAACCTGCCAATCAGGCGATACTGCCCCTGATCCTGCCGTAGGCTTTTCGTACGAGAACCTGGCCGACTTATTTCTAGAATGGCGTGAATTTGAAAGCCCTCCATTTAAGAACGGGGCACCGGATTACACCAGTCAGGGCTTCTCAGAAAGGAAGGCTGAATTTAAAGAATTGCAAAACAAACTGATGCAATTTGACACCACCCAATGGACCATTGAACAAAAGGTGGATTGGTATATTATTTGGGCAGAAATGAACGGTTATGATTTTAACACACGGATTCTGCGTCCCTGGGAAAGGGATCCAGCTTTTTACAAATCCGTCTGGACAGAACGGAGTGATGTGCCGGCACATGAGGGGCCTGCTCATCATGCCTTAACTGAATTGTGGACCTATAATTTCCCTTTATCTTCCAAAGAAAGAATCAAGCTAATAGAAGATCTGAAGATCATTCCACCATTAAATGAACAGGCTAAGATCAATTTAAAAGCCGGTAATGCAAAGGAATTGTTTAAGGTTGGTATACGGGATATTAAAAATCAATCATCCGATTTAAAAAGCATACTGAAAATGCCAGGTGTTATGGATGATGATGAACTGCAGGCGACCATCCATAAAGCCATACAATCAACAGATGACTTTGTAGAATGGCTTATTAAAGAAGCTGATTTAAAGAACGGACCCTCTGGTATAGGAAAGGAAAACTATAGTTGGTATTTACAGAATGTCCATTTAGTGCCCTTGAGATGGGAGGATGAGGTTATGTTAATGAAAACAGAACTTGCCAGGGCCTGGAGTTTTCTTAAACTTGAAGAACACCGTAACAGAGACCTGGAAGCCTTAGTATCTGCTGAAAGTCCGATGGAATATGAGGCATTGGCAGAGCGATCGGTTCAAAGCATAATGAGATTCCTCGACGAAAAAGATATCCTTACCATTGAAGACTATTTCGAACCGGTTTTTAAGGAGCACATGGGGCAATTCATTCCTGAAGAAAACAGACATTTTTTTTGGATCACAGCACACCATGACCCCCGCCCATTGTATTCTCACTTTTACCATTGGCTGGAGCTTGCACGCATGGACAGAAATCCTCACTCAAATATCATTCGTAGAGGGGCCTTGCTTTATAATATTTTTGATTCCAGAAACGAAGGGATTGCAACCGGGGTGGAGGAAATGTTCATGCAAGCCGGGTTTTATGATGATGCCCCGCGTACTCGTGAGATTGTATATATTCTTATAGCTCAAAGGGCAGCCCGGGGCTTAGGCTCTCTTTATGCACAGGCCAATGAGATGAGTATGGCTGATGCTGGTAAGATCCATTCAGATTACACTCCCCGGGGCTGGATGAAAACGGTCAAAGAATTACAGATATTTGAACAACATCTTTATATGCGCCAACCGGGCTATGGAACAAGCTATATTAGTGGTAAATACTTACTGGAAGATGCCATGAAGGATTATGCTAAGAAACTTGAATCAGAAGGTAAAGACTTTGAAGTAGGTGATTTTTTTGATCGCCTGAATAGCATGGGATGTATTCCAATGTCTTTATGCCATTGGGAGTTAGTTGGAAATAACAAGCATATGAAATGATATTGAAGCAAGGAAACAGATTTGTATTATAACGAAATATAATATTCTTCTCATATCTTTTTATCCGAAATGGTTAAATACTCAGAACCTTCAACCGGGATGTCATCATTATCACTCAAACAACTTTGGGGCTGGGCTTAATTATTCGCAGTACAACTGTAAAAGTGTCAGCAAGGATAGGAAAACTTAAAAGTTCAGAAGAATAAAAAACAGAAAATCTGGTTGCAACTCTTTTTTCTCACACTCCGTCCTCCGTAGCTTTAGCGAAGGAGGGCTCACACTCGCACTCCGTCCTACGGCTTCGTCGGACGAAGTCCGCTATGTCTGACAGAGTCCGGAGCTTTAGCGAAAGAGGACCTTTTTTCAAAACCAGTTTTCTCCAAAGATGCAGGGATAAATTCCCTTATAATAACCTCCGAATAACAGTATGAGACTAGTTTTTCTTTATGCAACAATTTCAGAACGGTAAAGTCTTTCAGGTGATACTTTATTATTATATGCATAATTATGTTCTTCCGGATGGTGAAGGACATTCGCTAACAAATGAATAAAAGTAGCATCTCATTCAGAAATATTCTTACTTCAATCAGGAGTCTCAGGGTAAGCTTAAGTAAGCAAATTATAGGTCTTTTATGCCTGGTTGTGGGTATCGTCAGTTTTATGCTTTTAGGGATATATGCCAGGTACGAATTAAACTACGATAGTTTTATTCATGATTCCGACAGAATATATTTATTGGGGCAAACACTTCTAGACTTAAAGTCAGGTGGTGAGGAGTCTTATGCATCAACATCCGGGATAGTTGCACCAACATTGGCGAATGATTATGAGGATGTAAGCTACGCAATAAGAACTAAAGAGCTAAGATCTCCTTTTGTCTATAAACAGGAAAGCTTCGTTGCTGATGGTTTATATGCTGATAAAGATTTTTTCAATGTGTTCTCATTCACGCTTATAGCAGGTAACAGTAAAACAGCCCTTGCAGAACCTTTCTCCATAATTCTTACAGAATCGTTTGCATTAAAAATATTTGGCAGCGAGAATCCTATTGGTAAAGCACTGATCGGTAGAGGGGGAGAGCTCTATAAGGTAACAGCTATTATTGAAGATCTTCCATGTAATACTCACCTGGAGTTTGACTACCTGATCTCATTCCTTACAATGTATTCAATCCGTGATGATATTGATAGATCATGGGGCATACTGAATTATAAAAGCTATATTAAGTTAGGCAATAATGTATCAGCAAAGGAATTTGAAAGTAAACTGCCCGGGGTTATTAAGAAATACCATGATGAGGAATCTTTGAACAGGCGATATTTTCTGATCCCGCTTGAAGAGATTCATCTCTCCAGGGGTATAAAGCTTAACTCAATAGAAACTAAAGATCGAAAAACTGTCCTGATGATAGCTTTCACTGGTATCCTGATTCTATTAGTAGCATCCATAAACTATATTAACCTCGCAACAGCTGGTGCAGATACAAAATCTAAAGAGGTTGCTGTCAGGAAAATATGCGGGGCAAGCAGGCTTGGCATAATAAAACAATTCATTCTTGAATCCTTCCTTCTGGCTTTCATCTGTGTGGCCGTATCCATATTAATAATATGGGCAATTTTTCCCATTTTTATCAATATTGTTGGTGTCAATATTCCTGTGAGTTTTGTTTTCGACCCTGTAAATATATTTGCTTATATCATTTTGACTCTTGTAGTAGGCATTCTTGCCGGGGGATATCCCTCATTTATCCTTTCATCATTTTTACCAGTAAGTTTATTTAAAGGATCTTCAGGTTCATTTAAAAGCAAAGGACAATGGAAGCTTAGAAACATTCTCACAATCTTTCAGTTTGGGATATCAGTTGTCCTGGTTGTACTTGCTGTAACCATACATAATCAAGTCCGATATATAAAAAATACCGATGTTGGATATAACAGGGATAATATTGCAGTTATTCGTATCTGGAACCAGGAGAGTCGAGATAACTTCCAGGCAATAAAAAATGAGTTATTAAAGAGTCCTCTACTATCATCAGTTTCTTTTGCAGGCACAACACCCACAAGAATGACTGAACGGAACGAAATCCAACGACAAAAAGAAAATGGAGATATAGTTAAGATACCAATGGTAACTACATACTTTGTTGACAACGATTACCTGGATCTCTTCAAAATGAGGGTTATTTCAGGGAGTAACTTTTCGTTAAACCAGTCATTTGACCTGAAAGATCAGGTAATAATAAATGAGACACTGGCCTGGATGCTGGGTCTGGAAGATCCTGTTGGGAATAAAATTTCTAAATGGGGCAGTGAGCTCGAAATCATCGGCCTGGTAGAAGATTTCAATTTCACTTCTATGAAAAGAAAAATAGAGCCTTTGATATTTTCTTATTACCCGGAGTGGAGTAATATAGTTCTAATAAGGTTAAGCGGTAATGATTTTGAGTCATCGCTTAGTTATATTGAGTCTGTTTTTAAAGATTTTGATGCAAATTTTGCACTTGACTATAGCTTTATGGATGATGAATACAATAATTTATATGTGGAAGAGTCAAATATGGGAAAGGTAATATTGAGTTTTTCTATTATTGCATGCTTTATTGCTATTATTGGCATTTATGGCCTGGTTTCATTCGTGGTAAGTGGTATGACAAAAAATATAGGTATTAGAAAAGCTATGGGAGCATCAGTATTGTCAGCAACTGGTGAAATTCTCAGAAAGTTCCTCTTTCCGGTTTCATTGGCAACTATTATTTTTCTGCCACTGGCCTGGTATATTTCATTCAACTGGTTGAAAGATTTTAGTTATCGTACCTCCCTGGGTGCGGGCCAGCTTATCTTCTCAGTGTTAATTGTTGTACTGGCCTCTTTTTTTGCCATTATTAACAAGACACTAAAAGCAGCTTATGTAAACCCTGCAGATAGTTTGAGATACAGCTAGTATAGTTTCAGATTCTTGCTAAGGTAATCATTCTACTGTTCTATCTATTGCATATTCCGTCCGTTAAGGGTACTGAAAAAGAGCGAGAGTGAGAGCGAGTAGCTCGGGCAACCACTCTCATTCTTTTCTCCCCCCTCTCCCAATCATCCATTCTTCTGTTCTCAGACCAGAAATTCCCATAATTCATCTACCCCTGCTATCCACCCCGGCCTCAAAACCGGAAATATTACCTTCGTCATCTCTTATAATCCTGATACCATTTGCATTGCCTATACTTCCCTTGAGGATTTTATGGCCTTTCATTTCTAATGATTTTATAATATCCTCTGATAGAGTATTATCTACAAGAATATAATCTGGTTCAATAAAGCTGATTTTTGGAGAATCAATAGCATCTTGCATTGACATATTAAAATCTATGAGGTTGAAGATTATTTGTGGTACATTCTGGGTAATGGTATGGCCACCGGGTGAGCCAAGGGCTGCAAAAGGCTGATTATCTTTCATGATAATTATGGGACAATCACCTGACAATTTATGTCGCCCTGGGAAGGCATCCATAGGATTACCTTTTGGTTCAAAGGTTGAATAGGACATAGAGTTATTCATCCATATGCCAGTACCCTCAATCATGATCCTGCTTCCGAATGCATTACCCAGGGTCTGTGTCGCACTGACGATATTGCCCCATTTGTCCATCACTACAAAATGTGTGGTATTTCTGCTTTCAGGACTGAATGGCAATTCAAATTCCCTTGCTTTCTCAGGATCGAAGGATGCAATTTTATTGCTAAGAACCTCATTTGAAAGAATACTGTCAAGAGGGGCTTCTTTTACTTCCGGGTCAAATGAATACAGGAGCCTTGCCTTATAGGATTCCTTGGTCATTTCAGCGAAGAGATGGAGGTAATCAGCAGAATTATGTTCCAGTTTTTCACTGGGAATCTGGTTCATCAAGCCCAGGTTAACAAAAGCTGCAAATGAGTTGGCGGGAAGAGAAGCAGTATAAACATCAAAATCCCTGTACCTGTAAAGAAGTGGTTCATACCATTCGGCCTCATTACTTATCAGGTCTTCAATACTCAAAAAACTTCCGGCCCTTTTCATTTCCTTATCAATAAGCATAGCTATTTCACCATTATAGAATGCTACAGCTCCTTCCTTAGCTATTAATCTGAAAGTTCTTGCCAGGTCTGACTGAATTAATAATTCACCATTTTCTAAGGGTTTACCATTATTACCGTAGAAAGATTGAGTATAGGAAGGAAAATCCTTATAAGCAGATCCGATATCCCGAGAAAGAGATTCTGACACTTCAAAGCCGTTATCAGCCAATGTAATAGCATACTGGAAAAGATCTTGCCAGTTTATACTTCCGTACTTTTTATGCATACTTGCCCAGGCATTTACATTGCCCGGAGTGGATATGGATTTTGCACCCACCCTGTTCTTCATAAACCCGGGTGTTGGCTCACGCATAAGATCTGTATTGGTATTGACCGGGAATCTGCCACTCGGGTTCAGGAAGCGTACCAGTTTGCTCTTTGCATCATAAATTAAAATGGTTCCGTAACCCCCAATACCTGATGACATAGGCTCAACTACGTTCAGGCTTGCGGCTACTGCAATAGCCGCATCAAAGGCATTACCGCCCCTGGCGAGGATATCCATTCCAGCCTTGGTGGCAAGAGGGTGAGCTGAGGCAATGCTACCCTGTAAAGCAGGACTCTTAACCTGTGACGGACATGCAGAAATTATGATGACTATTAGCAAAAATGTGGTATAATGAGTCCTTCTGATACTGAAATTTTTCATAATAATATATTGATTAAACAGATAATAAATGTATAAATAAATCCCGAGTGTTGTACCAGAAAGTATCTATGTGGATTTTATAAAGAAATCCATTTATGGATACAGACAAAGATGTAAGTCATTAAATAATCCGGACAGTTAATGGACAAAAATTAAAACATGCTTTCATTCTTTTTTCTCAAAACTCACACCCACACTTTTCTTCTCTCCCTCTCTCCCTTTCTCCCTCTCTCCCTCTCTTTCTCTCTTTCTCACTCCCTAACGAGTTTTCAGAAAAGATGTAACCAGAGAACTTATTTATTGGAAGCACCGTCTGATTATATGCAATACTCCTTGAGATTTTCCAGAACCGGGATTTCCTTTTCGATAAAGATGATATCACTAATGTTGAGCCCAGGATTTCACATTGGAATTTGATACTTGCTATTCATTCAAATTTTTAGTAACTTGGCTACAGCGGCATTCTCTTATACATGAAGATCCTACACGAAAAGAGTTGGTATATTTTGAATAGGAGCCCATACCCTAAGCAAAAGAATCTGGAACTTCTTACACCCAGTATTTAACTAAATAAAATATGAAAATCACTTATATCGCGACATACCCACCCCGCGAATGCGGCATTGGAACTTTTACGAACAACCTGTTCAAATCAATGATAACTCATAACAAACGGAATGTTCAGGAACACGAAGGTTTTGTGGTTGCAATAAATGACAACGAACTCACCTATAAATACCCTGAAGAAGTTAAGCTTATCATCAGGCAAGATCATCAGGAAGATTATTTGAAAGCGGTGAAGTATATAAACCTTAGTGGAACAGATGTGTGTATACTTCAACATGAATTTGGTATATTCGGCGGTCATAGCGGAGTATATATCCTACCCTTGCTCTATCGGCTGGAAATACCACTTATTGTTACGCTTCATACCATTCTCAAAGCGCCCTCTTACAACGAAAAAGCAGTTCTGAAAGAAATATGCAAAATGGCCAATAAGATTGTTGTTATGAGCAATATAGCGGTTGAATTACTCGTGAGCATCTATGAGGTTTCGAAAGAAAAAATTGCACTCATAGAACATGGTGTTCCGGATATACATTTCAGTTCCCAAAAATCAAAAAAAGAGTTTAAGCTCGAAAGTAAAAAAGTATTGCTAACTTTTGGTTTTATAGGCCGAAGCAAGGGTATCGAAACGGTTATAAAAGCCTTGCCGGGAGTGGTAAAAAAATATCCTGAAATTATTTATATCGTTTTAGGTAAAACCCACCCCAATGTACTATTGCATTCAGGTGAAGAATATAGAATCTTCCTTCTTCGACTGGTAAAGGAACTTCAACTTGAGAGCCATGTAATATTCCTTAATGAATTTGTTGACGAACAGGATTTATTCAAATATTTATATGCTTGCGACATTTACATCACACCTTATTTGAACGAAGCTCAGATTACCAGCGGAACCCTTTCCTATGCAGTAGGAGTAGGTGCGGCAGTTCTTTCAACTCCATACTGGCATGCTGCTGAACTGCTTGATAGTGGAAGGGGCAGGCTATTTAACTTCAATGATTCAGATGAACTGGCAGAAACATTAACTGAATTACTGGATAACCCTGAAATACTCAATGAACTTAGATACAAGGCAGGCGAATATGGCAAAAAAATTACCTGGCCAAAAACCGGTGAAAAATACCTTGCTCTTACCGAAAAAACAGGAAAGGCTAAGGGTCCTGTTATTAGACAGAAAGATACAATACCTGATTTACTCATTCTCCCTCCCTTTTTACTTACACATATCAATCGACTGACTGATGATACCGGCATAATTCAACATGCAAAATTTGGTATCCCAAATTTAAAAGAAGGTTATTGTTTGGATGATAATTCGCGGGCTTTGCTGATGGTTTTGATGGCCTTCCGCCAAATGAAAGATATGCGGGCACTAGAATTATCCCCCATCTATTTAAGCTATATCCATTACATGCAAAATCCTGATGGGACTTTCAGAAATTTTCTCAGTTTCAGCCGGAATTTTTTGGATGAAATTGGTTCCGAAGATTCTTTTGGGAGAACTATCTGGGCATTGGGCTACTTACTGGGGAATGCTCCCAACGATGCTTATTACCAGACCGGTAAACTTATATTTTTTAATGCATCGCCCAATTTTGAAAAATTAAAATCAATCAGAGGTATTGCAAATACAATGATTGGAATATGCTATTACCTGAAAAGCAATCCATCAGATGATTCAATGACTGAGAGATTAAGGAATCTGGCGAATGTATTAATAAAACATTATAAGGAACACCAAAGCACTGATTGGAATTGGTTTGAATCTTTATTGGCTTACGATAATGGTATTTTGCCATTGGCACTTTTGCATTCTGCGGAAATACTGAACGATAAAAAAATAGTAAAAACGGCTATCGAATCGATGAATTTCTTAACGAGTAATATTTTAAAGGATAATTACCTCTCGATTATCGGAAATGAAAAGTGGTATAAAAAAGAGGGAGAGCGTTCAGTTTTTGCCCAGCAGCCCATTGATGCAATGGCAATGGTTCTAATGTATCATCAGGCATTTCACTTAACAAAAGACAAGGATTACCTTAATAAACTACACACCTCTTTTTTATGGTTTTTAGGAGAAAATGACCTGAGGTTGAGTTTGTATGATTTTGAAACTAAAGGATGTTGCGATGGTTTCGAGAATTATGGTGTAAACCGGAACCAGGGTGCAGAAAGTTCGTTGGCTTATCTAATCTCTCATTTAACGGTTTTACAAGCCTATGAAGAATTTCATAAATCGGACTTAAAAATAGTGTAAATAAGTACCGCTATAATTGGAGCGAAACTAAAAATCACTACATAATTCTCATAGATATTATCCTTTAGCCATGTTAAAGCAGCTGCTATTATCTCAAGCCATTATTGCTTGTCCTATTCGATCCTACTCATCATTCTTTATTTTGGATTTTTCAGCTCATTAAGAAGTTCCTTCAAATTAACGGTGGTGTAAGAGGAGGCATAATCAGACATACCATATGGGATTATTAAATAGCCATTATGAATTATTGAACCGCATGAATAAACTACGTTGGGAACGTATCCTTCCCTCTCTGTGGTGTTGGGTATTAGCAAGGGTGATTTCAACCTGCCTATCTCTTTTTCAGGATTTTTAAAATCTAACAAAGAAGCACCCAGAACATATTCCCGCATAGGACCAACCCCGTGGGTTATTACTAACCAGCCTTCCGGCGTTTCAATAGGTGAGCCGCAATTCCCGATTTGTATAAATTCCCATGTAAATTTAGGTTCTTGCAATAATTTAGCTTCGCGCCAAATCGAGATATTATCAGAAAAGGCAATGTAATTTTTGAAGCCATCGGTGCGACAGAGCATCGCATATTTCCCATTCACCTTACGTGGAAATAGAGCCATTCCTTTGTTTTGGGCAATTTCGGCATGCAACGGTAATATTTTGAAATGATAAAAATCATTAGTATTGAGGAGTTTGGGCAATATAGTATTGCCATCATATGCTGTATAGGTTGCATAATAACTTGTGCTGCCGTCATCATCAATAAATTTCACGAAACGTGCATCCTCGATTCCATTTTTTTCGTTTGCCGATACCGGAAAAATCACCCGTTCAGAAATGTTAGTATCCAGCGAAAATTCAAGTTCGTAATGCGATGAGGCAAGCCAGATAATCTGATTAAACAGAACTTCCTTCTCTGCAGTAAGATGAAGTGATTTCCTTGCTTCTTCTATACAATCCCTCAGTTCGCCATAGGTAAATGTATCTTTTAATCTGTCGAGAATTAAATCGGAAGGGATAATTGCATGGATATCCTTCATCTCGTTAATTTTCCTTTTAAAAGATTCTTTGTTATATATATGACGCCGAATATGCTTGGCTTCTTCCAACATATTACCAACTGGTTCTAATGCAAGATTGTTGTTTTTATCCAGGACTCCGGTTCGAAAAACAATGGATGAAATGTGTCCTTCACCGGTAGCCCTGAAACTTAATATTACTCTTTTTTTATCTGGTGCAATCTCTGATTTATCAGGGTGTTCTATAATCGAGGGATTAAAAAAAGCTGACGATTCTATCGAATACTCCATGGTAAAATATGACCCGATAAGAATTTTTTGTGAGATATCAAGCGATTCAGGATCGATGTTCAATATTTTAAACAGATGGACGATCTTATTAAAGTGCTCTTCAAAAATTCTGGAGATATTTCTATGGCGCATCGAATAATTTCTTAATACGGCATTCAATGTCCGAGATATCTCATCTTCTGACAAACTAATTACTAAGCGGATCGTATTTAACGCCCTTTCGTTTCCGATAAAAAGAAACCGTGCTATTACCCTGGAGGCATCGGGACGAAATATGATATCCTTCCTGTGTGTAGAAACTTGCATTTAATTAAAGTATTAAAACTTATCTAAAGGTAGTGGTTAAAGTGAAATAATTGCATTTATAATTTATTAATCCAGAACAAAGTATATTGGATTTCTACTTCAAGCAATACTGACAATGCCTGGTTTCGTTTCATGAGCTATTTTGACTATTATTTTCTGAGAGATTTTATAAATAAGGAATATGCTTTCAGTGTTAGATGTGTAAAACACTAGGCTGTTAAATATTCAATACACTTTTTATAGCTTCAATATTCCCTGGATTTACTATATTTTTTGCCTCAGGTGTATATAGATAGTCTATCCTGTCCTTGTATCGATCAACAATTTTAGCTCTCACCATTTTACCGAGGCTATTTAAAAGTTTATTATCAGCATTGAATGGTTCATCGAGAATTGCGATAGCAGAAGGCAGCCACCTCGAAGGGAATAAATCATCATAAACACCTCCCTGCTTGTACTGGTTGATCTCCGATTCTATCCTATTTAAAACAGTTTCCAGGCCTTTTGAGTCATCTAAACTTATATCATTGTTTTTTGCCCATCTTGTCAGAGCTTCTCCATTTGGTACAAGCAGGGCGGAAGTATATTTATTCTGGTTATTATATAACATCATCTGGTCAATAAATGGAGACCTGTCAGTCATCGTCTCTTCTATTCCCTCAGGGCTGTATTTTTCTCCATCGTCTGAAATGAGAAGACTTTTAAATCTTCCCAGGACATACAGGAACCCGTCCTCATCCATGTATCCCATATCCCCTGTGTGGAGCCATCCGTCACGAATGGTTTCTTTTGTAGCTCTTTCATTCTTCCAGTATCCCTTCATGACATTTTCTCCACGTACTACTATCTCACCCTTGTTACCGACCTCCAATGTATTTCCATCCTCATCACATATTTTCAGTTCGAGATTCTTTACTACAAAGCCTGAGGATCCAAGTTTATATCTTTTTTCTACGTTCCCTGAGATTACCGGAGACGCCTCAGACAGACCATACCCCTGAAGCATTGGTATTCCAATAGCAGAAAAGAATTTCTGAAGTTCAATGTCCAGCAAAGCTGCTCCACCAAAGAAGAACTTTAGTCTTCCGCCAAAGCTTTCCCTGATCTTTCTGAATAGGATAGCATCGTACAGCATGTATAAAGGTTTAAGTAATAACCTGAGGCCTTTCCCTTTATCCCATCCAATGCCGTTATACCTGTAGGCTATCTTTAATGCATGATTGAAAAGCTTTTCTATAATCGGACCCTTATCCCTTATACCTTTTTCGATCCCTTTACGAAAGTTTTTTGCCAGGGCTGGCGCACTAAGCAGAAATACTGGTTTAATCTCCTTTATATTTCCCGGGATATGTTTAAGACTGTCGAGATAAGATTTACCCGACTGAACAGCTGCCAGACTGGCTCCTGTTGCCATCATAATGTAAATCCCAACAGTATGGGCAAATGAATGGTCCCATGGCAGGATAAGAAGTGTTGTCCACCAGTCAGGAACATCCATAAGAGTAAGTGTCTGTTCAATATTGGCTGTATAGTTTCTGTGTGACAGGATTATTGCTTTGGGGTCGGCGGTAGTTCCTGAAGTGTAACTAATATTTGCGTAATCATCGGGACCAATTGATTTTATCGTTTCCAGGAATTTATCATGGTTTTTGTTCAGGTAGTCTTCCCCGTTTTTCTTTATGTCTCCCATATATATCTCATTTTGGGAATAACTTTCCTTAGGGTCCAGATGAATAATCTTTTCAAGATTCTTAAGATCCTGTTTAATTGAATTTATTTTATCAATCTGTAGACTTGAGACTATTACGCATTTTGATCCTGAATGGTCAAGCCTGAATTTCAGGTCAGAACCCTCCTTAAGTAAAATGGAAAGAGGCACGCATATAGCCCCTGCATGTAATATGCCAAGTTCACTGATCACCCAGTCAGTCCGCGATTCGGATATTAATGCTATACGGTCGCCATTCTGGACTCCAAGGGCCAACAGTCCTGCAGCTACTTTATAGGCTTCATCCCTGGTTTCCCTGTATGTGAGAGCTTCATATCTGTCTGTTTTCTTTTCAAGAATATAGGGATTGTCCGCATACTTTTGTGCGCTGTTCTCAAGTAACTCTACTATGGTTTTCATATCAACTGGATAAATTGGTTAATTGCTAAATTGTATTGGTTTTTATGGCTTCTAATACAGCTCTTTCGGCATGTATATTAGTAGTATCAAAGACTGGTACGGAGACATCTGCCTGCTTAACCAGTAAGGGAATCTCAGTGCAACCCAAGATGATCCCTTCAGCACCATTTTTTACAAGATTTTCTATAATCCTGAGAAACTCCTTTTTAGATGATTCAACTATCTTACCAAGACATAGTTCATCGTATATGATTTTATGAACTATATCTATATCGTCATTGCCTGGAATGATAACATCTAAACCATACTTATCTGATAGTCTTGTTTTGTAAAAATCTTGTTCCATTGTAAATCTGGTACCTAAAAGTCCAACCTTATTCAGTCCATGCTCTTGAATTGATTGTGCTGTTGCGTCAGAGATATGTAATATAGGAATAGTAATTTTATTCTGAACATCATCTGCCATTTTATGCATGGTATTTGTACAGATCACAATCATATCAGCACCAGCTTTTTCGAGGCTTTTTGCTGCATCTATCATTATCTTTGTAAGCTTATCCCACTCATCTTTATGTTGAAGTATCTGAATCTCCTCAAAATCTACTGAATATAAAATAGACTTTGCTGAGTGTAAACCACCCAGTTCTTTTTTAACTTTCTCGTTAATAATACGATAATACTCAAGGGATGATTCCCAGCTCATCCCACCTATTAGACCAATTGTCTTCATATATTAAAGTTCTATTTTAATTCTGATAAGATAATTTCTGTTTTCCTATAACTTGTTTTTTAATCAGCCTATTTATTTCTATTCAGAGCTTTCACGATGGCTTTCTCAACAAGTGGCTCCATTACTTTATAACCGGCCTCATCCGGGTGAACACCATCATAGGTGTATTTAGCTTTCAATCCCTTACGTTCGTCAACCATTGCTGAGAAATAATCGAGATAGACAAATCCATTTTTACCGGCATAAGTCTTAATCATTTTATTTAGCGCGGGGATTTTTTTATCAGGGTTCAGACCCGGATTCCATGGATAGTCGTATGCCGGTAGCACGGAACAAAGAATAACCTTTATACCATTTGCTTTTGCCAGCTCAGACATCGAAACAAGGTTGTCCATGATCATTTCCAGTGTTGATGGTCCTGTGTTGCCTGCAATATCATTGGTTCCGGCCAGAATGACAACCGCCTCCGGTTCAAGATCAATAACATCGGCCCTGAACCGGTTAAGGTTGGGCCAGTCCTGGGCCTCAATAGTTTGTCCCATGCAAAAAAATAAGATTAAAGCCGCTATTGAAAGTCCTGACTTATGCATAGCCTTATATTTTATTAATTGGTAATGGTATTCAAGTTAGGAGTTTTATGTAAGTGTACTCCAAAGTTAGGAAATATTATTTTGGAACAGAGTTTTCGTTATTTAGGAGGACAAAGCGAGTAACGAGTAACGAATAACCAGCAACGAGTATCCATTAACAATTATTCCGCGCCAGGCTTGTCCGCAGAAGCCCCGAACACCCGGGGCGAAGGCGGACACCCAGTACCCAGCACCTATCTCACCGGTCCCCAGTCAACAAGCATGTCGTCATCAAATATAACATAGGATTCGGTATAGATCCATCTTTCCTGTACATCGGCACCCTTTATAAGCCTGTCAACCCTTAGTGGTTTGCCCCAGCTGTCGAAGACCATATCATTATCCATGCCTTTCCAGATTTTATGTGCATAAATGGCTTCGCCAACTTTCGCCCCGTATCTGTTAATAAGCATTTCCTTCCTGTCAACAGGTTGTTGTTGCTGGATTGCCTGTGCAGCCTGTTCCCCCACCTGCAGTATTTCCCCTTCAGTGTTCCTGAGGACAGCTTTTTCAGTCGGTATCCATCCTTCAGCTTCACCGTAAATGACTTTAAGATAATCTTCTTCCACAACCAGTACATCAAGGGTAGTATCTGCCTTGATATAGGTTATAACAGTACTTGCATTGCCTTTATCACCGTACAACCTGGCGACTGATTTTGTCGTTGCCTTGTAATATTGAGCCGACAGGCCTGATGTGATGATCAGTGCCACGAATACAAGCAAGAGTGTCCTGAATGTTTTATTTGTTTCCATGATTAATACTTTTTGATTTTACGGGCCATTTGAAATGATTCCTAAAAATCCTGAACCCTCATTATCATTGTAAACAAAAACTGTACCATCAAGAGAGTTGAAAGGTTGAACTGTGTAATTGTTGAATTGGGTATAGTGTCCTCAGTCGGCAGTCCACAGTCCTGGAAAGTATATCTTTTAGAGTGAGATATACCTTCTTCAGGTACTAAGCCTTGCTCCTCTGCGATTGTAAATATTGTATGCTGGCTGCCGCTACAATCGTTAACCATTGCCTGTTTCCTCCAGTTTTCACTTTATAAACCTTATAAACCTTATAAACTTTATCAACCCTATCAACCCTTTGTCTTTTGCCGTTTGTCTTTCGTCGTTTGAAAACTCACTCTCAACTCACTATTCCGATCATATTGTTATATTGTATTATATTTGCACGCCAGACATTTTTGAGTAATAATTAAATAACTGGAAAATGACAGCTGAAAACAACAAGCAGTTTGAAACAAGTGAGAACCTGCAGAAGATGGTTCTTAACATCATGTATACTATGAGGGAGAAGTATAACAAGTATCCTGAATACAAGACTATTATGATGAATCTCACTACAGTGTCAAAGGAGCTGAACGCTATCAGGATAAAAGAGATTACCGGGGAACTGGAGTCTCCCGAACCTGAGAAAAAGTAGGGCGCCTATATTTTCCGGATAATCATAAGGCCATCCCTGGCCGGGATTATAAGTTGTTCAACACACGGATCTTTTTTTACCACCCGGTTAAACCTGCGGATCCCTTCGGTCATGAGGTCATTCTGAGAAGGATCGGTCACCTTGCCATCCCACAGTACATTATCGGCCAGGATATAGCCATTTTTATTTAATTTGTTTACGGCGAGCCGGTAATAATCTGGATATTGTCTTTTGTCTCCGTCAATAAAGATCATGTCAAATGACAGGTCCAGTTTCTTCATTATTTCGAGAGCATCACCCGTATGAAGTATTATTTTCTCTTCCAGCCCTGCTTTATTCACATATTCCCTGCATATATCCGCCAGTTCATCATTTATCTCGATGGTATGTAACACGGCTCCCGGCGGTAATGCTCTGGCCATGCTTATTGCAGAATAACCCGTATAAGTGCCTATCTCAAGTACCAATGAAGGTTTTATCATTCTTACCAGCATTTCAAGGAATTTACCCTGTATGTGGCCTGAGATCATATTTGGATTGATCACTGATGTATGGGTTTTCCTGTACAGTTCATTAAGTATCTCATCTTCCGGGGAGCTGATCTCAAGTATATATTTCTCGGTATCGATATTCATTATTTGGTATAGATAAGTGTTGAGAGCATTTTCTCGGAAAATACTTCGTTTGCAATTTCAAGGAGGTCTGATGATGTGAGCAGGTCTATTTTACCGTATAGTGTTTCTGTTGATTCAATCCTGTCGAAGAGGAGTATGTTTTTTCCCATCGCCAGCATTAGGTTTTCATTATTCTCCCTGCCCCTTGCGATATTTCCTTTGATCTGCTTTTTTGCTTTCTGCAGCTGTGTCATACCCAGTCTTTGTTCACGAAGACGTTTCAGTTCTTTCAGGGCTATGTTGATACTTTTCTCACGGTTTTTCCTGTCAATCCCGAAGTATATCATAAATATTCCACTGTCGCAGTAGGGAATATAGTTTGATTCGACATTATAGGCAAAGCCATTTTTTTCTCTCATCGACAGGTTAAGGCGCGAGTTCAGACCCTGTCCACCCAGTGTATTATTCAGCAGGAACATGGCCACACGCC
>CAZSJH010000042.1:0-16770 GCA_964607105.1 uncultured Rikenellaceae bacterium
TAATGGATCTGCGGGTTAATATTATATTCATGTCTTTAGGTTTTAAGGTGTGGTTCATATAAAGACGATAATATCATCAAAAAGCTGCAATAGTTATTAACTGTATGAACCACACTTAAACGAAGATACAGATTAGGCCGGAGGGCGGGGAAAGAATAAGTCTGATTGGCCGGAACTCAGCCCGGAGCAAGTGGCTCAATGGCTGGATTAGTATTAATATAATAGGTTTAATTTTAAAATTGTATCCTTTCCTGTATCTTTATTATGCTGTTATAATATTTCGCTGCATAATAAATGGTATACAGAAAATTCCAAAACAAATACAGGGTTGATACCTGGCGACACCCCTACTGGAATTATTCAGGCAACGGTGCTTATTTCATTACGATTTGCACGAAGAACAGAAAAAAATATTTTGGTGAGATAAAAATTTCATCCGGTAATAACAAAGAACGTATAATCCAATTATCGCAATTAGGAAAAATTGCATTCAAATATTGGCAGGATATATCAATCCATTTCCCATCTGTATTAACCGATGCATTTGTGATAATGCCGGATCACGTACATGGTATACTGATTCTGTGAAATTCCAACGTAGAGGCGCAAAATTTTTACGCCTCTACTCCCTCCTGCCCAAGCAATAGCCTAACCTAAATAGAATGCTTCCCGCAGATGCGGCTGGAGGCTAATCGGCAGTCGGCAATGATAAACCAAAGATTTAACTTCAGGCACTTTAGGCACTCCAGTCAGTGTCATACCGTAATCTCGCCATGGGCTGAAAATCCTTATAAGGGAACAGGAAATTTGAATATCAGGCCGAGGGCAGGGCTAATGATAGTAGAGTAAAGAGAGTGATGATTGCTGAAATTGCCAAAATATCCTGATTTGTGACATTAACCAGGTTGAGGAGTGAGGTAATAAATGTGCCAGCTCGTATTCAGTAATTATATAACTTGTTCCGGTAAAAGAGGAAAATAAATATTTTAGAAATTAAATATCGAGATAATGTTAAAATCCGGTCTGCTTTTGGCCTGTATCCTGGCATTTTTGCCATCAACCCTAATTGGTCAGGAAAATAAGCTAAGGTTCTTTAAAGAATCAGATATACTAAAGCCCTTCGTTTCGGAAATAAGAAGTAATGTAATAAAAACTGAATTCGCCTTTATTAATAAGCTGGATGACAATTATTATTTAACTGATTATAACAAGAGGCCATTTATAGAGACCCATCTCGGTGTAGATATCCCTGTCCTTTATTATGTTGACAACCTGAAAAAACTTAAATTCTCCCTCAATGGAGAAATTGGTAATATCCTTTTAATTGATATGTTCGAGGAAAATACTGCTCCTGTAATAAATACCGACTACTTCTTTGGCCTCAGGGCAGGAGCAGTAAAATATATCGAAAGGGGTTGGATTAAGAACATAGGTATAAAAATTATTCCCGTTTTTCATGAAAGCACTCATATCGGGGACGAATTTTCCCTGCATGGCTTTAGCATATTACCTGACTTTAAGAGAATCAACATCTCATATGAAGCATGGGAAATTGCAGCTGTTTTGAACGATCCTGATACCATAAGGACAAGCCTGTTTTCTGTAAAAGCCGGAATACAGGGATTGTGGAACAGGTCGAAGGGCTATTATATTACCGATACTCTTGAAACAAAAGGGGTCATTGTTCCTTCTGGTAAAAAGAACATGGAATTTCACATTCAGTTTAATATTCAGAGAACAGAAGGGGCCTTCTGTTCAGATTCCTGGATGCAGGTTATATCCTTGGAAGTCAGAAACAGAATTAAATTCAGTTACGATGATGCTATCCCTGAAAAGAGAACCTGGAATTATAACATCTATTTCGGGTATGATCATATCTCAAAATCCAGAAGTAGAAATATCGGTTTTTACCTGAGATATTACTCAGGCATTATACCTAACGGACAATTCAGGAACACCGACGGATACAGGTACATGGCATTAAGTATAGTTTATCATTAAAAATTAATCTTGTTAACCTTAAACTCTATTGGCTGAAATTTTATGCCCAACTTAATTTGAAGTCATACAACTCACACACCATAAACTTTACCCACCCCAATTAGTTCACTTATTTTTTTCCATTTTTTTAACATCCCGAACACTAAGTTTTTTTATCTTAGGAAGTTCGATATCAACCAAAATCAAACCTAAAGGAGGGCTACTATGAAAAATCATCAGATAAAACTTAATTTGGTCATTGCAACACTTGCTGCATTAGTGCTTTCATCCTGTTCAACACAGGAGAAAACCATAATAAAGAGTGGGAAAGACAGGCTGGCAGCCTGGGAAACTCACCTTAAAATGGAACAGAACTCGACCTTCAGGGATATGAATTGGCAATTCCTGGGTCCGAAAAATACAAGCGGCAGGATGACTGACATAGCAGTTTCACCGGAAAAGGACTATATTCTTTCGGCAAGTGCTTCCGGAGGAGTATGGAAAAGTACTGATGAAGGAGACTCATGGTTTCCAATCTTTGAAAAAGAGGCCTCTTCCTCTATAGGAGATATCGCAATAGCTCCATCCGATAAAAATACTATCTGGGTTGGAACAGGAGAATCGAATATTTTCAGAAGTTCTCATGCAGGCTGCGGGATATATAAATCTACCGACGGAGGGAAATCCTTTACTCATATGGGCCTGGAAAACTCCAATACCATATCAAGGATCATTATTCATCCTGAGAATCCTGACATAGTATATGTGGGAGTTTCAGGGAATGAATGGACACCGAATAAGGAGAGGGGACTATACATGACCACCGACGGTGGTAATACCTGGGATCTAACTCTGCAGAAAGACGAATTAACGGGTGTAATTGATGTTGATATGGACCCTTCCGATCCTAATATCATTTATGCTTCCACATGGCAGAGAGTAAGGAAAAAGTGGAATGATCCCAGGACGGAACCTCATTATACAGGATGCTCAATATATAAATCTACTGACGGAGGTCTTACATGGGCTGAGATCACCGAAGGAATAATGGAACCAGGGTACCGTGGAAGAATAGGTATTGATATTGCACATACAGATCCTAATATTGTTTATGCTTATATCGATGATTATGAAGTGGTTCGCGAACCAACTGAAGAAGAGAAGAATGATTCATATGGACTTCCTTCATGTGGCTTTATCAGGGGAGCTCAGTTATTCCGTTCAGATAACAAGGGTGAATCATGGGAAAGAGTAAGTCCTCTGGATGATCCTATACTGCAAAGATTATGTAATACTTATGGATGGGTATTCGGACAGATAACTGTTGACCCGACAGATGAAAATACAGTTTATCTCCAGGGCGTATCAGTGGGTGTTACCAGGGATGGTGGAAAGACATGGGAACGTTTCAGGAATGCCGGGGGAGATAATCACGGTATATGGATAGATAAGGATGACAATCAGTTCATGATCTGTAGTAACGACCAGGGAGTTCACATAACAAAAGACGGTGGAGAAACATGGCTCAGTTCATATGAAAGGCTTCCTGCTGTTCAGTTCTTTAATGTGAACTATGATATGGATGAGCCATTCAAGGTGTATGGTTCTGTACAGGATCATGGAAGCAGGAGAGGAGAAGTTATTCTAAGCAACGGAAGGGATAAGATCCCTGCAGTTGACTGGGAAAGTGCCCCCGGTGGTGAAGGAAGTCATCACGCTATTGACCCGACTGACCCTGGTATAGTTTATTCAGCAGGTTTCTATGGTACTCTTTCAAGAGCTGATTATAATAATGCTGATACAATAGAAAGAATGGGCAGAGATGGTAAGTCAATTGTATACATCCGTCCTGAAAGTAAGAATATTGTCCCGAAAGCTGATGAAGGCGAACCACCCCTTCGTGGTCAGTGGCTGGCAGCTTTTATTTTGTCACCTCATGATTCAAAAACGATTTATCATGGTATGCAGTATCTTTTCAAGTCAAGCGACCAGGGAGATACATGGAAAAGGATAAGTCCGGACCTGTCACATAATAATCCGGAGCATCTCGGAGATGTTAAACACCAGGTAATAACTGCTGTCTCTGAATCCCCGTTAAAGAAGGGACTCCTCTACGTGGGAACTGATGATGGGAGGTTATGGATCACAAAAGATGACGGAGGTAATTGGGATGAAATTATTGATGGAATTGCAGCTGACAGGTGGATATCCAGAGTCGAAGCTTCAAAGTTCAATGAGGCTACAGTTTATATGACGCAGAATGGTAAGAGAGATGACGATTTTAATGTATATGTATGGAAATCTGAAGACTATGGGTCAACATGGAAAGATATTTCCGGGAATATCCCGCTTGGAACAGTAAATGTGATCAGGGAAGATCCTGTAAATGAGGATATACTTTATGTAGGAACCGATGTTGGTGTTTATGTCTCAACAGACGGAGGTAAGAAATGGCAAACTCTTGGAGGCAATCTTCCTTCCTGTTTCGTACATGACCTGATAATCCACCCACGCGATAATATCCTGGTTATTGCAACCCATGGAAGAGGTATGTATGCTTTGGATGCTGACCAGATTAATGGTGGTTTATAACAAGGTTAGTAATTAACAATAGATCCAGGGGAGGAGAGTTTGTCTTGTTACCTGGAAGTATGTTTGATGAATTTGATGCCATTGTTGCCTGGTCTCCTGCAGCACATTTATGGATGGGTGAGAATTATACAGCTCTTGTTCCTTCATGGACTTATGAGGAAAAGGTTTTACCCTATCTAGGTAAGGTTTTTGAAGAAGAGGAAATGAAGATGTTCATGAGCGGGCAAATGACATCATCTGAATATGTTAAGATGATTATGGACCGGTTTGAAGAAGAAGAATTCGGATATGAATATCAGTATATCTGTGCCGAAGGTGCGGGTCATATGGTATTCCTGCCTGATTTGATCCCCGGTAAGTACAGGGCTTTCAACGGAGGTACTCCGGAAATGGACCTTAAATATGGACTTGAATCATGGGAAAAAATGATGGATTTCCTACATAAATGTCTTGACTAGAAACCATCACGTCCCAGGATAAAATTGCTAAACTTGACTTCTGATGGTTATTACCCTCCTACGCCACAGCCTACGCTAAGGCTTTGGCTGTCAAAGAAGGCTTCAGCGGACGAGGAAAGATTAAGCTTGATTTGCCAGAACTCAGCCCGGAGCAGGTAGCTGGATGGTTACAGTAACAGGTTCCCCCTTTCAACCGAGTGCCGCGAAGCGGGACGAGCTCGGTGACTGACAGGAGCCAACGGGGTTAGGGGGATGTTGGATGGTTATTAATGATGAACACCGAATATCGATTAACGAACGTCAAAGTTGTAGAGGCGCAAAATTTTACGCCTCTGCAACTTGATTTAAATATTCCAAAATCGTAATTTGCCGTTTTTTAACAAATACCCTGGTTATGATGAAAAAGACATTCAAAACATTGTTTCTTATCGTGATATCCTGTTTGCTGATATCAATTACTTCTTTTGGAGTAGACACCAAAGATACAAGGTTGCTTTCTCAACCTGCTGTAAGTGCTGAGCACGTAGCATTTGTGTATGCCAATGACCTATGGATTGCCAATCTCGATGGTACATTCCCCCGACGTCTTACAGTTGATGAAGGTCAGGAATCCGATCCTGTGTTTTCACCTGGCGGGAAGCACATTGCTTTCAGTGCACAATATGATGGAAATACTGATGTATTCATAGTCCCGATTGAAGGCGGTGTGCCAAAAAGACTTACATGGCATCCCGGGGCAGATATAGTTAAGGGATTTACACCTGATGGTTCAGCTGTTCTTTTTGCATCCCAGAGAGAGGTGTCCACAAACCGTTATTTGCAGTTTTTTACTGTGCCGGTTAATGGAGGATTTCCCACACGCCTGGTAATTCCAAATGGCTGGTGTGCATCCTACTCACCGGATGGTAAATCCATGGCATATACTCCTATCCCCGGGAGGTATGGACAGTGGAAGAATTACAGGGGAGGTACTGTAGCTACTATCTGGCTGTTCTCATTCGAAGATCACTCCACATTGAAGATCCCTCAGCCAGAAGGGAGATGTAATGATACTGATCCGATGTGGATTGGAGACAGGATTTATTTCAGAAGTGACCGAAATGGTGAATTCAATCTTTTTTCATATAATATAAGTACGAAGGATATAGAGCAATTAACTTATTTCTCAGATTTTCCCATTATAAAGGCAACAAATGGCAATGGTAAGATCATTTTTGAGCAGGCCGGATATCTCCATCTCTTTAATGTAGAAACAAAATCATCTGAAAAGTTATCAGTAGGAATTGCCACTGACCTGCTTGAGCTAAGGCCACGATATGTTTCAGGCAGTAATTATATAAGAAGCGGAGGTGTATCACCTACAGGTGCAAGGGTAGTATTTGATTTCAGGGGTGATATTATGACTGTCCCGGCAGAAAAAGGGGATGCCAGGAATATAACGCTTACTACAGGTGCACATGAGAAGTATCCCGCATGGTCGCCTGACGGTAAATCCATAGCTTATTTTTCAGACGCTTCAGGTGAATATATGCTGCACATATCCCCGCAGGACGGATCAGAAGAGGCAAAGTCATACCAGCTGAATGGTGCTGGATTCTATGCTTATCCACACTGGTCACCTGACAGCAAAAACATTGCATATGTTGATAATAGCAGGAGCTTGTATATAATAAACATTGAATCAGGAGAAGTTAAAAAAGTTGATTCCGACGAAATGTATTTCCCGGGTGTTTTCAGGGAGATGTTCGGGTCATGGTCGAAAGACTCAAAATGGTTGACATATACAAAAGTCCTTGAATCAAACTTCAGACAGGCATTTATCTATTCACTGGAGCTGGGAAAATCCTATCCTGTTTCAGATGGTATGAGCGATGCTTCTGAACCTGTTTTTGATAACGGGGGGAAATACCTCTATTTCTTTGCATCAACAGATGCAGGCCCTGTAGTAAACTGGTTTGACCAGTCTAATGCAGATATGTCAGCTACCTCCTCAATATATCTTGTTACCATGCAAAAAGACCTGATTAATCCATTTGCAAAGGAAAGTGATGAAGAAGAGCTGGAAGAGGAAAAAACTCCCGACGATGAGGCTGCAGATAAATCAAAAAAGAAGGAAAAAACTGAAGTTCCCGAGAAAGTGGAGGAGATGAAAATCGATCTGGCTGGACTTCAGGATCGTATTGTTGCACTCCCCGTGGACGCAGGTAACTATTCAGATCTGGGAGTCGGTGATGAAGGCCAGGTATTCTATATTGTCAGGCCTGCACGATTCGGAGGAGAGAGTAAATTACATATGTATGATATCAAGGAAAAGAAGGATAAGGAAGTAATGAGCCTCGATGATTATGAAATATCAGCAAATGGCAAAAAGATGTTCTACAGCAGTGGAAGAACCTTTGGAATAACCAGTACCGGATCAAAGCCGGAGCCAGGCAAGGGTATAATAAACATTTCGTCGCTCCAGGTTAAATTTGATCCGCTGGCAGAATGGCCGCATATATTCGACGAGGCCTGGAGAGTAAACAGGGATTATTTCTACGATCCCGGCATGCATGGTGCTGACTGGCCTGCTATGAAGGAGAAATACTCTCAATTCCTTCCGGATCTTTCCTGCAGGAATGACCTTAACCGTGTCATCCAGTGGATGTGCAGTGAAATTTCCGTGGGCCACCACCGGCTGCAAGGCCCGGGAGAACAACTGGGTCAACCTGAGCGCGTTAGTGGTGGGTTGCTGGGAGTGGACTACGAGATTTCGAACAACAGGTACCGGTTGAAAAAGATTTATGGTGGATTGAACTGGAATCCTGATCTGCGCTCACCTATGACAGAGCCCGGGATAAATGCAAAGGTTGGTGATTATATACTTGCTGTAAACGGTAAAGACCTGACTGCAGATCAGAATATATACAGTTATTTTGAGAACACTTCCGGTAAAATTGTAGATATTACCCTTGGCCCTAATCCGGACTATTCAGGATCACGGGAAGTAAATGTAGTGCCAATAAATAATGAGTCATCACTCAGGAACCGTGACTGGGTCGAAGGCAACCTGAAGAAAGTGGATGAGGCCACCGACGGTCAGGTTGCATATGTATATGTGCCGAACACTGCAGGGGCCGGTCACGAGTATTTTAAGCGCTACTTTTTCCCGCAGGCTAAGAAGAAAGCAATAATAATTGATGAACGTTTCAATGGTGGTGGTTCCGTTGCCGATTACTATATCGATATACTGCTCAGGCCTTACCAGGCTCACTGGAATTTCCGATACGGGAAAGACCTTAAAACACCGAGTGCTTCGATACAGGGCCCCAAAGTCATGATAATAGATGAGACTGCAGGTTCGGGTGGTGACATGTTACCATGGATGTTCAGGAAATTCAAGGTTGGCACGCTGGTGGGGAAACGCACATGGGGAGGATTGGTAGGTGTTCTTGGGTTCCCGGAATTCATTGACGGAGCCTCAGTTACTGCACCAAACCTTGCTATCTGGACCAACGAGGGATTCATAGTTGAGAATGTTGGTATACCACCTGATATGGAAGTTGAACAATGGCCGGCCGAGGTTATAAAGGGCAACGACCCACAGCTTGAGAAAGCAATTGAGGTAGCACTGGAAGAGTTGAAAAAGAATCCGCCCGTCGAGCCCGAAAGACCGCCATATCCGGTAAAGGTTAGAAAGTAGGCTGCAAGCGGGCAGGATTATTATAAGACAAGATAAATTAGAGGCGCAAAATTTTGCGCCTCTACTGGGTTAATGTTTTAAATTCAACATTCGATATTCGAAATTAATCATTTAACATTCCCAGATTCTCTTGACTTGCATACTCCAAAATCGTAATTTGGCGCTTATTAACAAAAACCCTGACTATAATGAAAAAGATTGCTTTACTGATCATCATGGTGTTATTAACAATTTATATAAATGCCCAGGATGAAAAGATGGTGCCGTCCTTTGAGCAGGTTTTATCCCTGAAAAGTGCCGGTACTCCTGTAATATCTCCGGATGGAAATAATGTATTATTTACTGTAACTCAGACTGACTGGAAGGAAAACCGTTATGATACCGAAATCTGGATATCAAAGGACGGGAAGGAACCATTCCAGCTTACAAACAATCCTGAAGGTAATAGCGGGAATCCTGAATGGTCACCCGATGGCAAATGGATTGCATTTACATCAAGCAGGGGGAATAAGAATCAGATTTTTGCCATATATACTGACGGGGGAGAAGCATTCCCCATAACCCGGGAGAAGAATGGCGTCAGTGGTTTCGAATGGTCTCCCGACGGAACAAAAATTGCATTCTCAGTTCAGGAAGATACTGAGAAAGATGACAAAAAGCGTGAGGATCGGTATGGCTCATATGCTGTTGAAGATGAAGAATATAAACTCACAAAGCTTATGGTAATCGATTTTGATCCTGGTTACCTTGAATTCTTTCCGCTACCATGTTATGAAGAAGACTCCCTGAAGAAAGAACAGTTATGTCAGAAGTGGCCTGAACCTGAAAAACTGATCGATAGTGTTGATTATACCATTACTTCCTTTGATTGGTCTCCGGATGGGAAAATGATTGTATTTAATCACCAGCCGGATCCATTGATAAACTCCTTCTTTAAATCGGATATTTCAATCCTGTATACTGATACGAAAAGAATTGCCACTTTGGTTGCAAATCCAGGTTCTGATGGATTTATCGATTGGTCTCCTAACAGTAAATCAATTCTTTACAGCAGTGATGTTGACAACACAACTTCAAACTATTACATGAATAGCAGGTATTTCAGAATTGATATTGATGGAAAGAATAACAAGGAACTGGGTAAGGATTTTGATGAAAACCTCTCAGGGCTGGAATGGACCGATAAAGGAATATATGCCACTGCATATCAGAAGACCGTAAGGCCACTGTTCCTTATGAATCCTGTTAACGGGAAGATAAAAAAAGTACTCGGGAGTCCGGCAAGGATCTATGGATTCACTATCTCTAAGGATGGTAGCAAGATGGCCTTCTCAGGTACTGAAGATATGAACCTGCAGGAGATATATATTAATGCCCTTGATAATAATAAACCAATGAGGTTGACTGCTTTTACTGAACAGATTAAAAACTGGAAATATTCAATTTCAGAAGTAATAAGCTGGAAAAGCAAGGACGGATCAATCATTGAGGGTATTTTGCACAAGCCTATGGATTATGATCCTGGTAAAAAATACCCTCTGCTGGTAAACATTCATGGTGGACCTACAGGTATATCTCTGACCGGTCCGTCACCCTCTTATGTTTATCCAATATTACAATGGCTTGATAAAGGAGCTTTGGTATTGATGCCTAACTACAGAGGATCAGCAGGATATGGAGAGGAATTCAGGAAGCTGAATGTGGAAAACCTTGGTGTAGGTGATGCATGGGATGTAATGTCAGGTATAGAATATCTTGATAAGGAAGGCATTATTGACACGGATAGAATGGGCGCCATGGGATGGAGTCAGGGTGGATATATCTCAGCCTTCCTGGCAACCAATACAAATGTATTTAAAGCAATATCGGTTGGAGCAGGTATCTCGAACTGGATGACCTACTATGTAAATACTGATATACATCCATTCACACGCCAGTACCTGAAAGCTACACCATGGGAGAACGAAGAGATATACCGTAAAACCTCACCTATGACAAATATAAATAATGCCAGCACTCCCACCCTTATCCAGCATGGTGAATTTGATAAAAGGGTTCCAATCCCAAATGCATATGAACTTTTCCAAGGACTTCAGGATATTGGTGTGGATACAAGGCTTATCGTGTACAAAGGATTTGGTCATGGTATTACAAAACCTAAAGAACGGCTTGCTGCAATGTGGCATAATTGGCAGTGGTTCGGTAAGTATGTTTGGGGAGAGGTAATAGAGATACCAGAATTGAGCAATGAGCAGTGAGCCCGGATGGGGTAACGGAATGGCAGGCTGGGTGAGGAGTAGCTTAAATCCCGGTTAAACAGTTTAACGCTTCAATCCCGAATCTTCGATTCGTGGATCCTCGAAAAGCACGGCTTTTCGGGACAGTTCAACATTAACAAGGACCACATCCCTGTCCTTCTCAGCCAGGCCTATACTTATAAAAATGTTATGGTTTATAGCCATGATACATAATTTATCTGAATCCGGACCTGGTATGTGGTTTGCCCGGTTGTGGGCATCAGGATTTACCCATCCAAACAGGCTTGTCTCCGGGAAACATACAATATCAGTCCCCATTTCTTTTGCTCCCATAATGGCATTTTCAATTCTCACAAAATTACCCGACCTGTCACCATCAAGACAGAAAATCTGTGTCATTGCAATCTTTACCTCCTTCTCCTGGGAACAGACAGTATTTATAATCAAGAATGAGAAAAATATCATTAACAAGCACTTAATCTTATTACAAGGTTTCATAACTATTATTCGAATTATATAATGGGTATTATATTTTGCATCATAATATACAATGTCGGTATTTCTTTTCAACATCCCAAATCAAAAATTACACGGTCCAATCTGATTCCTTAAATATTAAACAAATCAACAATCCCTCAACTTTTAAACCTCCAAACCTCTTTGAGTGAAGATAGAAGATCAGCGATTTAAGATTTTAGAAGTATATTCGATATACATTTTTCCCTACCAGTTTTTTATCTAAAACTCTATTGAATTTATATTTGAATTATGTTTATCCATTTCGTAACTTGCTGTGATTAACAACAAAACCTGTACACTATGAAAAAGAGCACATTCTTACAAATTCTTACAACGCTGGTCATTCTGTTCTTTATTGCTGGTTGTGCCCAGCAACCGATTGATGTGTCCGGTGAAATTTCCGATGCCAATATAACATTCATGGAAGCATTTAACGGTGGAGATATGAATGCCCTGGCCCAATGTTATACTGAAGATGCAAAACTCTTTCCTCCAAATTCTGAGATGGTGCAAGGAAGAGAAATGATTGAAACTTTCTGGGGAGGTGCACTGGAAATGGGTGTAAAAAAAGCAAAACTTGAGACCATCTCAGCTGATGGCTTTGGAAATACTGCAATTGAAGAAGGGAAGTACACCCTTTTTGCAGATGGTGATATTATCATTGATGAAGGTAAGTATATTGTGATATGGGAGAAGGTAGATGACAAATGGTTCCTTGATCGTGATATATGGAATACCAGTAAGCCTGTTCCGGAACCTCCTGAACCTGAACCAGAAGCTGAACCTGAATCAGTACTTGAGTAATTTTACCATTGATTAGTTTATGGCTTTAAATGTTTGAACGGTTTGACTCATCCCGAGTACTCGTGATTAGTCGAGCTCACACCGATAAATCGATGTTCGTTTGAGCGTTTGAGTGTTTTGTAATATCAAACCATTCAAACGTTCAAACTATATCTATCTAAATCCGGCTTTTGATTGCTGCTGCAAGTTTCTTAAATTCCTCCGTTTCCTGCCTCACCTGCACAATAAAGCTGTTGTCATCAATGGTACCAATGGCAGCCGTCATCTCATCCATATTCCTGTAGGTTGCCTGTCTGAAGCTGTTGTCGTAATCCTTTTTCCTGGTTAAATACACCTGATCACGAATAAATTCCTGAATTTCTAACGCCTTATTTAGAATTGATTTCCATTGAGACCTGGTAAAATTTTCAGATCCATAAAATTCAAACAGTACAGCAAGTGCATGTTCTTGCTTGTCCAGGGAATAATTCATCCATAGCTTATCATATCTCTTATGGATCTCTTCCCAGGTTTTGAGTTTTCCTGTGCCAATGTCAGAGCGCAGTTTATCCAGATCATTTACTTTCATAATCTGACCACCAAGGTTAATCCAATCAGTATATCTTCTTCCTTTCAGGTTTTTAACCATCTCTTCATACCCATGCTCCGGATTTGAGCTCAGATATGCAATAAGGTTCTTCACAGCATAATAATGTAACATGTCGCCGTAGGCATGGTATGCTTTATATGTCTTCAGGATAATCGTTTTTCTCTTCGTATTTTCCATGTTTTCACCCAGCACTTCCATGCCGTTTACTACTTCTTCTTTGCCTGACAGCAGTTTTTGTCCCAATACGGCCAGGTCGTCATCATTTTTCAAGCCTTCTGATTCACTGCTTGCCTTGGCAGTCCATATTTCCAGTAACCTCCGGGCTTTGATTATTTCTTCGATTGTATCAGGTGCAAATGCATCAAATTCAATATTCTGTACCTTATTTATTCTTTTGTCACGGGTCTGGAATTTCCATGAATTACGTGCCAGGGCATACATATTGTATAACCACCAGAAAGCAGGCATCACTTCCAGCCTGTCTTTTGAAAAATTATTATTAAGCAGTGAAAACGGCATCGGAATATCCAGTTCAGCAGGATAATCCGCTTTGGAAAGCAAAACGAATGATGCAAAACGGCTTGAATGTTTCAGACTGGTACACAATCCTGGCCAGAATCCACGACCGGCCTGTATTTCATTATCATTAGCCCTGCTGTTATGATTGGAACCGATTGTGGCACCTGCTGCTATATTGCTCTGCCCCATAACCACCGAGGCAACAAGGAAGGAATTATTATGATGTTGCTCATGTGCCGGGAAAATAAGATTATTTAGCACCTCACAACATGATATGGTTGAATTATCACCCAGAAATGAGTTGATTAACCTTGCACCGTACTTAAGGTTGGAATTATTGCCCAGTATAAATTTTACAGCCTTACAACCGTAAAATATGTGGCAGCCATAACCAATTATTCCATTTACCAGTTCAACCCCCTCCCCTATCTGCGTGGGTTCTTTTTCAGAGGAGTGAATAGTAAGGTTTTTTATTTTATTAGCCCCTTTGATATAACAATCCGATCCAATCTTAACATCCTTCAATATCAGGGAATTCTTTATCACGCATCGGTCTCCCGTTGTCCCATAGTAACCACGATGATTATCCATCCTGTTCTGAGTGATTTTAATTAGATTCTCCTGCAGGGCTTGGTCGTCAACATACTTAGACCAGAGATAGGCATCTGCGGTGATCATACCATCGAACGGAAGCACCCTCCTGGAGCCTGTCTCATTCATAAGGTCGAGCCAGGTCCTTACATTTTCCGACTCACCTTCTTTAATAATACCATTTCCAAACTTGGCATGATCGGTTGTATGCATTTCCTGGATATTAAACAGGATACAATTATTACCAATGATATAATGTGCCAGGTAATGCACATTATGAATAGCCACATCATCACCTATGTCACACGATATTATGAGACTGTCGGTAATCCCTGCAGGCACTCTGAGATCGTGATGCTGAAGTACTACATCCCTTAAGCTGCCAATCCTTACGAGCCCGAAAAACTTTGTATTCTTGATAAGTCTTGGGTCAAAATCGGCGGTAACAAGAAGGTCATCCCAATCATCTGAAGTATTATCATTTTTTACAAGTCTTTCTATCTCATCCGATTTCAGGTGTCTCCATTCCTTTTCCGGAGGAACAACCTGTTTATTCCGCTGAAAATATTCATCTTTCCCATCAGGCAGATACTCGGCGGGAATGAAATTCCTGCCAATGTTCTCTCGGGGTACTATTGTTAATTTGTCCATAACATGTTATTATAGGTTAAATTGGTCTTCAATATCTGATCTTATAACAGTTTGATATATATGATTTACTATAAGAACTGTGGATTAGGAAATGTATTATTCCTGATGGAATAAAATTATATTATTTCCTGGAAAGAGAGAATTATTTGGTAATTTATTATGATTGAAGGCTGGAATATTAAATTTTACCCGGTGCGGCATCTTTTCCATATGCCAAGGCGGCATAATACTATACCCGATATACATAATACCAAACAAATTATGGCAATGGTAAAATACTCATAATAGAAAAAGATAAAACCTGCCGCAAGGCCTGTTGATCCTATGATTCTCCCAACTGTTATTGATCTCTGTATTTTTTTTCTGACCTTTTCTTTAGCTGTAAGCTCAATCCTTGAGGCTCTGCTTAACCCGATTAAAATATTTGTATTGTGACTGCCCGGTAAGGACTTGCGTCTTTCTGACGACCTGGAATTATTATCCTTCATCAGACCAAGTTTATCAATGCCTGTTATCTCTTTTGGAGAAATACAGGCAGCACAACACTGGCCGTGTTTCATCCATAAAGAGGATGTTGGATGCTCCTGCAGTTTCTTTGTCAGAATTGATATATCATTACTGCAAAAATCACACTTATATTTTATCGTAGAGCGTTCTTGTATTTCCATAATGTGAGAACTAATTTTCGCTATCCTTAGAAATAAATTACTGCCTCGCAATAATTCCCCTATTCATTCATGATAAGACTGTATCTCAAGAATAGTTATACCAATTTTAAGCAATTAAAAAACATGAATCTTTGGAATTCATAGAACAAAGTTATACCAGGGGTATTAATCAGTATGTAATGTATTGATAACAAACGAATTATCAAGAGCCTCTATTTAGAAACAATTATTTCTTCTACTAATTTTTGAATTGTCCCGAAAAGCCTTGCTTTTCGAGGATCTCCGAATCGAAGATTCGGGATTGAACCGAGCAGGATGAGTTTGCCGAAGGCAAGCCAAGCTTTTGAGTTCGGCGAAGCCAATCGTTTAACATTAAATCGGGTGCTTACTGGAAATATACAATTGCCTGGCTCAGCAATTATTATTTGATATTGACAGTCACTTGATTTATATTTATATATCCAAAGCAACCACAGATTTCTGGCATTAATTATGTTCCCGGGAGGCTGATTTGATCTCCAGGCGCTATACCGGCAACCTGGAAGCGTACAACCTCCCTATTATTCCATTTGCCTGGCAATCACAGGCAGGCATGAAGAATCGATAAGGTGAAAAATGATGCAAGATTCCAATCACTGCTTCGGAAAATGAATTTTATCATTTGATAAAATGCATTATGGTACAAACCATAATGCATTCCAGGAACAAAATTATTTTGATGAATTACTTTTCTTCAGGTGTAAGTACAAAATCCCTGATCGTTACAATGCATTCTAATGATAACGGTGTGACATGGACAGAACCTCGGGAGATAACTAAGAACGTCAAGAAATCCAACTGGACATGGTAAGACATGGAAGCTTGGTGGAAGCACACCTGAACATATGGTTAATGAATGCCAGGTAGCTATTGAAAGTTACAGACAGCCGGGGTTAACAATCCTTATGAGACAATTATTTTTGAGCAGCTTCCTGTTAGTGCGTTAGGAAAGAAACCAGTAAAGTGGTGCCCCCCGGAGGACGCAAATATTTTATTATCTTGGCCTTTAAAATACAACATGACTGATTACGGTTTCTGGTCAATATTACCTCCCCTCCTGGCAATTATCCTTGCCATACGCACAAGGCAGGTATTTATTTCCCTTGTTATTGGTATATTGGCCGGCTGGATAATAATAAACAGGGGTAATCCCCTGACCGGTTCTGTGGCAACAGTGACAGCCATTGTTGAGGTATTTAAAAATGAAGGAAGCACGCAGACCATCCTTTTCACTCTGCTTATAGGCTCACTCATTGCCTTTATGCAGAGGTCAGGGGGCGTGAATGGTTTTACGGGCTTTTTAAGTTCAAGGTTAAAAGAAAGTAAACAATCGTCACGAAGGGTACAGTTATGGGCTGCCCTGACAGGCCTTATAATATTTGTTGAATCAAATATCTCAGTCCTTACTGTTGGAACACTG
>CAZSJH010000043.1:0-16584 GCA_964607105.1 uncultured Rikenellaceae bacterium
GTATAGAACATAAAGGCGAACTGCCCCATGAATATGCAAAGCATTCTGGCAGGAGGATCTTTGGCTGTGATATATGCCAGGAAGTGTGTCCATGGAATAATAAGGCAAAGGAAACTAATATAAAAGAATTTGAACCCCTGCCTGAAATATTAGAGTATACAAGGCAACAATGGAGAGAAATTACTGAAGGGCAGTTTAATTCATTATTTAAGGACAGCACTGTAATGAGAGCAGGATATGAAGGCTTTATGCGCAATATAAGAACAGTCTAGAGCTTAATACTCCTGCTGTATTGATTTCAAATCCACACCTTTTAGCCTAAATTAATAAGCAATCCATATTTAGGATCCTTCGAAGCTCAAAATATATTTGATTTTCTTTAAATCACCTCGTAACTTGAATAACAATTCATGGATGTTTTGTTCAATCTTAAAGAATTGATTATGAGATTCTTCTTTAAAATATCCGGTCTTTATACTTATTTTCCTGTATGCAGAATTTCACGCTTTTACTTAACATATAAATAAATTGTTATGAAGAACCAGGCTTTTGTAATTGTATTAGTGATGCTCGCTTTAATTTCATGCGATTATAGTAAATCTGTGTCTAAAGATTTACAAACAGGATTAACTACCCGGGGTGATGGTTTATCATGTGAAGATGTATACCTGTCAGATGGTGAACAGGAGATAAACAGGAATACGTTCATTTATGGGGAAAATGTTTATGTAAATTTCGAAAACATTGAAGGTTTTAATAAAGAGGAGGGGAAAGCATTCCCTGGTATGCAATTATGTGTTGTTAGCCAGTCGGGGGATACGGTAATGATCTACCCTGATTTATATGACGATTACCAGGATGGCATCAGCATTTCACCACTGCTTCTCCAGTCTACCCTGACAGTAGCAGATCCTATTCACTCAGGTAACGAATACACCCTTTATATTAATATCTGGGATAAAAATGGAGAAGGTACTTTTATAGCTACATTGGATTTTGATGTAAGCCCGGATGAGCAGATAAAGATTGAAAATAATATGCTGTCCTATGATGAAGTTTATCTGTTTACCAGGGAAGGAAACAGTGTAATTATTGGTAATGAAGCAAATTACAATGAGAATATATTTATGATATTTGAAGGACTTGAGGGATTTCAGGAGGAAGACGGAAAAATTTTCATAGGATTAAGCATAAAAATCAGGGATCAGGAAGGGGAAATTATTATAAATGAGGAAGATTTAATTGGGGATTCAGGACTGGAAACATCTCAGATAAAGGACCAACTGGCTCCCAATTTTATAATCAGGGATACAAGTATAGATAGTCCGGTTTCCTGTGAGATAGTAGTCTGGGACAAAAAAAGTGACAGTAATATCAGGGCATCTGTAAATCTGAACCTGAAATAATTTTGTATTAATAATGTTTATGCCTGTACGTGAAACCTAATTCACATTTCACCCAAGCCGGAAATAAATAGTAAAAAAAGGGATGCCAGATTTTCTGATTATTGTATTAGTCCTGTCACAGTATTCATGCTTTAGGATTGCAAAGAGGTGAGGAGTCAACCCGGTTTCCGCTATTATTGAGAATATAAATTTATAAGCATTACACAAAATTATTACCTTTATTGCTGAATGAACGAATATGGCATGTTCATATATATGCATATGCTCAGAAAAAGAATTTCATTTTGATAATGACAAAGGCAAAAAGGGAAAAAAAGGTGGCTGCAACCAGCTCGGTGGCAGCAGCAATTTTTCTTACAGGATTTAAACTGGTGGTAGGAATACTAACCGGAAGCCTTGGTATTCTTTCGGAAGCTCTGCATTCAGCCCTTGACCTGGTGGCAGCAGGTATTACATGGTTTGCTGTAATGGTATCAGACAAACCAGCAGATAAAGACCATCATTACGGGCATGGTAAAATTGAAAACCTGTCAGCCCTGATAGAAACTTTCCTCCTTCTAATTACATGTGCCTGGATTATTTACGAGGCAATAAACAGGTTATTATCGGGTGAAATCCATATAAAGGTTACCGTCTGGAGCTATATTGTTGTTATTAGCTCAATAGTGATAGATATTTTAAGGTCGAGGTCCCTTAAACGCGTTGCCAGAAAACATAACAGCCAGGCACTGGAAGCTGATGCACTGCATTTTTCGACGGACGTGTGGAGCTCGGCAGTTGTCCTGTTGGGACTTATATGTGCAAATTTCGGAATATATGTGGCCGACAGTATCGCCGCACTGGGTGTTGCCTTAATAGTAATCTATATATCCTATAAACTGGGCAGAAGGTCCGTAAACGTGCTTCTGGACCGAGTTCCGGAAGAGACATACAGTAAAATAAAAATGCTCCTGGATAACTTTCAGGATATCAAACGTTACCACGATCTGAAAGTCAGGGCAGCAGGAGCTGAAATTTTTACAGAGTTAAATATTCATGTAAACGAAGAAATGGGCATACGTGAATCACATGATATTTCAAACAGGATAGAGAAAATGATCAAATCTGAAATCCCACGCTGCCACGTGCATGTTCATATAGAGCCGGAGAAACACTGACCTATATACTTGAAGCAACTTTGGTCAAGTGAATATAGGAACGACATTTTCTAACATTATTCCATTTATAAATAAATACCTCGCTTTTATGAGGATAAAATTCAGATCAGAACTTTAACGAGAATCCTATACCGAGCATTTCCTTAAACTGAACTTTTGGCCCCTGTGAAACGCCTTCCGGATCAACCCAGTCAATATCATCATCATATATAAGGTGAGTACTGATATTAGCCGAAAGATACTCGTTGATTTTCATATTAATCAAGGCCTTCCAGCTGATGTCAATATTCTTTGGGTTTTCAAAATAATTTGAGAAAAGGTCAAGGGTGGAGGAGAAATTCACATTTTCCATCAGGTCTTTATTCACACCAATTTTAACAAGGCTGCCAAATTCAGATCTCATTGTTTTACCTGGTTCAACGCCAAAGCTACCCACATTTGAGAGACTGTCATTAGCGACAATTGTTATTTTACCGGTAGCTGGTGAAAGAAGGACAAAAAATGAATCATCTTTCTTATATTCCATTCCAATAGACAAAAGGAGGTAACCAGGTGAAAGGATATCTGATATTATAACTTTTCCTGTTTCAGTCTGCTGGAATCCTTCAGTAAATTGCGTTTTGAAATTCAGCATGCCGGTCAGGAGCCAGTTTTTCGATGTTTGCCTTCCATATTTTGAGACCAGTTCCAGGTGATCGTCAGTCTTTTTGGGGCTTTCGTTCCCTGTTTTCTGTATACCATAGCCAATATCCAGGGTGTTAGCCCAGGAATTCCTGCCTGCAGTATAATTAAAGTTCAATGCGGCCAGGCCATTTATTGCATAGGAACTTTCACCTCCCTGTGCCCAGTTCGTGAGGCTGACCTGTGAGAAATTCAGGCTTGTCATGCCGTTATATGTCCAGGGACCCTTAACGGTAGCAGTGTCCTGTTCCATTGCATCAGTGCCCTGTGCCATTACAGTTACTGTAATGAGTAATCCAAAAACCAGTGTTATAAGTTGCTTCATGATAGTTATTTTATTTATACATAAATTGAGTAAGCTGAATGCAAATGCTAAGCATTTGCGGTTGAGAGTGAGCTGAGAATGATGAATGGTACAAGTGACTCATCAACTTCTCTCTTATTCATCATTTTTGCTGACCACCTAGTAAGTGCTTTTATGACGATAAGGCCAACAAACAGTACAACGATAGCCAGCACAAACTTTAAACCGTAAGTGGTAGCCAGTTCCGCAGTTTTACTTAATAAAGCATCTACATCAATACTTGAGTTCTCCATAGGAATTTTATGATTGGTAAGATGGTAATATTTATTATCTGATTAGTAGGGTTACAAAATTGACAATTTTATAATGAAAAAAAGATGTGTAAATTTCAGGGAGGATTTTAATGCCCCATCTAAGCAGGAATTATAGTTACAGCTATTTCTCTTTTTTTTCTGGGGCCATCAAATTCGCAAAAGAATATGTTCTGCCAGGTACTCAGGGCCAGTTTCCCGTTGATGAGAGGAACGGTTTCAGAAGGCCCCACCAGGCCTGATTTAAGATGGCTGTCTCCATTATTATCCTGCCTGTCATGCTCCCAGATACCCAGAGGAATTAACCTGGCAAGGAGATTTACCACATCAGTTTGAACGGAGTCGTCCCAGTTTTCCTGTATCATTATGGCTGCAGTTGCCCCGCGGGCGAAAATATTGACCAGGCCATTCTCAATACCTGATTGTTTAACGAGGTTATTTACCTCGGAACCAATATCATATAAACAGTTCCGCTGTCTGGTGCTTATGGTAATAATTTCTGTCATTCTGATTAATATTTTCAAATAAAAATAAGAAAAAAAAGAGTAAATTTTTACCTTTCGCTAATTCAAACGTATTATTTATAAAAGCAGAAGAACTTGAGTATCACTTACGATATAAAAGAAATAAGGTCAGGAAATGAAAGTGAATTCCGTAAGTTGGTGGAGGAGAGTATGGATTATGTATATACTGTTGTTTTCAGGATAATGGCAAATGAGGATGATACAAGAGATATACTCCAGGATACTTACCTTAAAATCTGGGAGAAAAGGAAATCAATAAAAACGGAAGAATCACTGAAACCATACTTATGGAAGATAGCTGTAAATAAATGCCATGACCAGTTACGCAAAAGAAAAATCCGGTATGAAGAAAAAAGCATTGAGAATGATTCTGTTATTAACGCGATTATGAGTGATGAGCAAGCAGATAAGAAACTGGAAAACGATGAAGCACTCTTTTTGTTGAAATTCATGGTTTCAAAGTTAAGCCCAAAACAGAGAATCGTATTTACCATGGTCGAGTTACAGGAACTGAGCCATGATGAGGTTTCTGAAATAACAGGGATGAGCAAAAATTCAATAAAAAGTAATCTAAATCATGCCAGGAAAAGATTGGATGTGGATTTAAGAGATTTATTAAAATGAAAAGCGATGAAAACTCTCGACAGGTTAATTAGTCAGCTGCGTAGGCATGAACCGGCAATTGAATACAGGGAATCACTGCAGGATACTATCATGAAAAATATTAGAAGCCGGAAAAGAAAGATAGATTATGTTTTTGGATGGACTGATATTATCTGGTTGCGAAAATCACTGGCTTTTGCTTCATTTATAATTGTATTCGCATTTGTAATTCAGCAGTTATTCGTGGTTGACAGGATTAATAAACTCGAAAAACGGATGATAAGTATTAATACAGAAAAAATTCTTGAATACCAGAGGGAAAATGTTATCGTGAACTCAGTGATAATGAAGCACCAGGATGCAAGCCAGCTGACAGACAGTATAAACGTTTCAACGGATGACCTTCTGAACCTTATCAGGGAGTACAGAGAGCTGCAATACAGATATGAAAAAATGCTCGGATCACAGATTAGAAAAGACAGAAATAAACAAAAATTATAGCCATGAAAAGAAAGATCAATGTAATACTCGTAAGCCTGGTCATGTTGATAATGTCTTCATGCGAAGGGCCTGATGCACTGGTGATAAATATAGTTAGGGAGGACGGATCCCTTACCAGAAAAATCATTCTTACCTATACAAAAGATGAATTCGACCTTGATAAGTGCCAGGTGCCAGTCGACAGTACATGGAATATTACAAAAGAATATGATATATCAGAAAAAGGGGATACCACCTATACCCTGACTGCAGTCAGGGATTTCGATTCCGTGGAAGAATTAAATAAGATGTATGATAACTATGAGGGATCAAACAAAGGAATGACCAGGCAGGCTTACTTCCAAAAGAAATTCATGTGGTTCAATAACCTTTACAGGTATACGGAACATGTTGGTAAAGCTATGAACGGGTATCCGCCAAAAGATTTTTTCACTGAAGAAGAACTTGATTTTTTCTATATGCCTGACAAGCTTGTTGAAGCACGCCTGGAAAAAGCAGATAGCAGCCAGGTTAAAAAAAATATTATAGAACCTATGGAGGAGAAATATGATACATGGCTGAGCAGAAGCCTTGTTAAGGTACTTGTGGATAAAATAGCAGATACGGTAAAATCTAATCCTGCAATTGGCATTGATACGACATTATTATATGAAAAGGAGGAAGAATTAGCTATGTCCATATTCATAAGCAGCAGTGATGAGAAGGAGGTTCTCGACAGCCTGATGGGGAGTGGATTCTATGAATCTAACAGTGTGCTGATCGATACGGTAATGTCAGATTTTGAAAAGGAATTTAATGTAGCCTTTAATACTGATGATTATCTCATACAGACAATTATGCCCGGTAAATTAATGGCAACAAACGGTTTTGTCGATGAGGAAGGTAACGTATTATGGGAAGTAAATGGTGATGTTATGCTGTCTTCGGATTATGATATGTGGGCTGAATCAAAGGTGAGGAATACCTGGGCGTGGATAATTACCTTTGTGTTTCTTGCATTTGTAATTACTGGATTGATAATTAGAGTATTCAGAAGATAAAAAACGGCAGGTCCTTAAGGAACCTGCCGAAAACATTAAATGGAAACTGACTGTTGGCTAACGGTAATCATCAAGTTGCTCCATTAATTTTTTCCTTGTAAAGAATATTCGACTTTTTACTGTCCCAATCTTAAGATCAAGTTTTTCAGCAATTTCTTTGTATTTAAATCCCTCCACGTGCATCATGAAAGGTACCTTAAAATCATCTTCCAGGCTTTCAATTACCTTCTCGAGCTCTATAACTGAATAATTAGATTCGGGTGAAATAAACCCTGAATCCTGAGGCAGGTTCAGAAAATACAAATCCTGTGAACCATCAATTATGGTGTTCTCCTTGACTGAACGCCTGTAATTGTTAATGAATGTGTTCTTCATTATTGTAAATACCCATGCCTTAAGATTGGTGTAGTCAACAAATTTGTCCTTGTATGTTATAGCCTTCATGTAGGTATCCTGTACCAGGTCTTCAGCCCTTGTCCAGTCCGCAGTCAGGCTGAGAGCAAACTTTATCATGTTGTCTTCAAGGCTTATCAGATTATTATTGAATTCAACTGTTGTCATTGTATTTATCATTTTGGGTGTTTAATCGAAATCAAAAGTAAATAAATATATTCAGATAAACAAATCCTAATATCCTTAATAAGCATTCGGTCTAAATAGATGCGCGGAATTAAAATCCAGTAAAACAGTATGTTATAAATGGATCTATATATATAGTGTAAATTTTTTCTAAATAAGCATTTTAAGAAAAGTGCTGACAGTATATTGGGATGAAAGCATAAATACCATTGATGTATACTGGATGAAATATTCTTTCACTATATTTAAATTCGCATAATCAGATAAAATTTTTTATTGGATGGAAATAAGAATAAAACCTGCCGGGATGCAAGAATTGTCTGGTATTTATTTACCGGTAAAAAAAACGAAAGCGGCTATTATAATGGTGCATGGACTGGGTGAACACATTGGCAGGTATGAAAAGGGGGCAGCATTTTTCAATGAAAACAAGTACTCTTTCATAGGACTTGATCTGCCGGGTCATGGTAAGTCTCCGGGGAAGAGGGGGCACATAAGCAGTTTCAGCTTATATGATAATATGATTGATGCTATGGTAGCTTATCTGAGAGAGACAGAAGGTGATATTCCCCTGATTTTGTATGGTCAAAGCCTCGGAGGTAGTATAGCTCTTCATTATCTTGTAACTAATAATAACATGCACAGGGGAATAATTACTTCACCCTGGTTAAAATTAAGTTATAAACCTCCGAAAATTAAAGTGCTGCTTGCATCAATAGTCAGACATGTATTGCCTTCACTTTTGCAGTCTTCAGGACTCAATCCTCAAGATATTTCCTCAGATCCCAGGGTGGTTAACGAATATATTTCTGATCCGCTTGCTCATTCTTTGATATCGGTTAACCTCTTCTTTTCAGCCACACGCAATGCTGAAATTTTATTGAATTGCAGGGATGGATTACATATCCCGGTTCTCCTGATGCATGGCGACAGTGACAGGATAGCATCTGTTAAAGGATCGGAGGCCTTGGCCGAAAACAACCCTATGACAGAATTGAAGATATGGAAAGGCGGATTCCATGAGCTTCATAGTGAGGTGTTCAGAGAAGAAGTGATGACATATATATTGAAATGGTTAGATAAGAAAGCATGAAATTCAGAACAGAGATTGAAATTAAACCCTCCCGGGGAAAGATTGACTATAATAGCCCTGTAATGTTCGCAGGATCATGTTTTGCCGAAGATATTGGCAAACAATTATCATATGGGAAAATGAAAGTGCTTACCAATCCTTTTGGTGTTTTATATAATCCTTTATCAACATCGCGTTCACTGGAGCTAATAATGGAAGGCAAGGCTTTCACCAAAAAGGACCTCTACCGTTATGAGGACAAGTACCTCAGTTTTTCGCATGATACCAGCTTTTCTTCACGTGACATTAATGATAGTCTCAATAAGATTAACCATTCTATAATGAGTGCCCATAATTTCCTGTCGGCTGCCTCTTTTTTATTTATAACTTTTGGCACAGCCTGGGTATACAAGTGGAAGGATGATAATAGCGTGGTTGCCAACTGTCATAAAATACCGTCATCGAGATTTACCAGGCAGCTTCTTAAACAAGAAGATATTACTACCCGATGGCTGGATGTTGTCGAAAGACTCAAAAATTTCAACAATGAACTGACAGTAGTATTTACCCTTAGCCCGGTTCGTCATCTTAAGGACGGAGCACACGGGAACCAGCTCAGCAAGTCAACCCTTATGACATCAATAAATGATTTAATTACAGTAAACAGTCAGCTTTCGTATTTTCCTTCCTATGAGATTATAATGGATGAACTCAGGGATTACAGGTTTTATAAGAAGGATATGGTACACCCTTCTGAAACGGCGGTGGAATACATATGGAAAAAATTCAGGGAATGTTATTTTACTGGTGATGCAGACAATATATACAACAGGATTGTAAAGATAACAGAAGCAACAAGGCATATAATAAGCGGAAGTGACAGTCATGATAATTCAAAATTCAGCGAATCTATGCTGGACAAAATAGATAATTTAATAAATGATTATCCCAATATTGATCTTACCGGGGAGAAAAAATATTTCAAAAATCTTCTTAAGAAATAAACCTTTTGTCTAAATATATGTTTCGTATAGTAAACAAATGTAAGATTAAAATAAGAAGAAAATGACTGGAGGCTTGAGAATACTGGTTAATATACCTGAGAAACTACGTAAATACCTTTCGTTGACATTGATGATTTCAATGTTTATTCCCGTTATGTCGCAGGAAAAGGAAGGCAGGATAAAGGGTCGTGTGTACAATGAGGCAACTAACGAGGGTGTTCCTTTCGCCACTGTAGTTATTGTTGGCACCACCACTGGGTCAATGACCGATTTTGACGGTAATTTTACTTTTACCGGGGTTGAACCCGGGTATCTTCAGTTAAAGGCTTCTTCTGTTGGCTATGATACCTATATTTCAAATTCATTCCTTGTTACAAGGGACAAGGTTTTATCGGTTGAATTGCCTTTAAACGAAATGGTTGTGGGCATTGATGATGTTGTGGTCAAGCCTTCACCTTTCAGGAAGAAGCTGGAATCCCCGGTTTCCGTCAGGATAATTGGGATACAGGAAATAGAGAAGAACCCTGGAGGCAACAGGGATATATCAAAGGTTATTCAGTCATTCCCGGGAGTTGCTTCCACTCCTGCCTACAGGAATGATGTTATAGTCAGGGGGGGTGGCCCAAATGAAAACAGGTTCTTTCTTGACGAGATTGAGATACCCTACCTTAATCATTTTTCAACACAGGGGGCTTCAGGGGGGCCTGTAGGTATTATTAATGTTGATTTCATTAAGGAGCTAAATTTTTATTCGGGTGCATTTCCCGCGTCGAGGGGTAATGCAATGAGCTCGATTTTAAGTTTCAGGCAGATTGATGGGAATAATGAAAGAATAAAATTCAGGGCAACAGTTGGAGCTTCAGATCTCGGGCTTACAATCGATGGACCAACAGGTAAAAACAGTACCCTTATAATGTCAGCAAGGAGATCATACCTGCAATTTTTATTCAGTGCAATCGGCTTGCCTTTCCTGCCTACCTATAACGATTTCCAGTTTAAGCATAAGACAAAAATATCTGACAAGGGTGAACTGACAGTTCTGGGTATTGGTGCACTGGACGATTTTGAGCTGAACAGGGAAGCCGACGATACAGATTACCAGAGGTATATACTTGATTATATACCGGTACAAAAACAATACAATTACACTTTTGGAGTTAAATATAAGCACTTCAGAGAGCGGGGCTATGAAACCTGGATAGTTAGCAGGAGTTACCTCAACAATCTTCAATACAAATATGCCGGCAATAATGAAGTTGACTCCCTGAAAGTTTTTGATTATACTTCAGGTGAGGGGGAAAACAAGTTCAGGTACGAAAGGAATACCCAGTATGAGAACGGGCTGAAACTCGAATACGGTGTATCATACGAAAATGCCCTGTACAGGAATTCAACCTTCCGAAAATTATTTATAGGGTCTGCTGTCCAGACAATTAATTATGATGTATCAATAAGGCTGAATAAATACGCAGCATTCGGGCAGGTATCAAAAAGCTTTATGAATAATGAACTTGTACTTTCATTGGGGATTCGTGCCGACGGAGTTGACTACACTCCAAACATGGCAAATCCACTGAATAATTTATCGCCAAGATTCTCACTTTCATATAATTTTAGTGAGCTCCTTAGTTTCAATTTCAACACCGGAAGGTATGTGCAATTACCGCCCTATACAACCATGGGTTATGGAGATGGGGATGGAACTTTCATAAATAAGGAGAATGGGCTCAGGTATATTAAGAGCGATCATATTGTAGCCGGGTTTGAGTACTTGCCTGATGAATCAATACAACTTACACTCGAAGGTTTTTACAAATAATATTCAGATTATCCGTACTCAGTCAGCGATTCGATACCCTTATCCAGCAAGAGTGCCGATTTTGGCACATTTGGAGATGAAGAAGTATTATCCATTTCCGAAGGACGTGCCTATGGTGTTGAATTCCTGGCACGGGTCAAGAATTTTAAAGGAACCAACCTGGTTTTTTCCTACACCCTTGTAAGGAGTGAGTTCAAAGGCCTTGATGATAGTTATATTCCAACATCATGGGACAATATCCATCTTTTCAATCTTACCGCTACCCGAAAATTCAAGAATAATTGGGAAGCGGGTATCAAATGGAGGTATATAGGTGGATCTCCATATACACCATCGGATCTTGAAAAATCATCAAACAGGATAGCATGGGATATTAGAGGCCGTGCCTACCTGGATTATTCTCTCTATAATACTGAGAGGTTAAAAGCATTTAACCAGCTTGATATAAGAATAGATAAATCATTTTTCTTTGACAGGTGGACACTTATGATATATGCCGATGTTCAGAATGTATATAATTTCAAGGCTGATCAGCCACCCATACTGGTACGTGAGACCGACGATAACAATGTTCCCCTGATCGACCCTGGGAATCCGGATAAATATCTGTTAAAATATATTGAAGGCGGAACGGGAAATGTTCTGCCTACTATTGGGGTAATAATTGAATTTTAAAAAGAGTAAAAATGAAAAATTTACTAATTATACTTGTTATATTCTCGATTTCATATTCGTGTACGCTAAAGTCAAGGGAATCTGATGTTGCGGAAGAGCAAGACATTTATTATTTCACGAAGAATGTTGACAGTGAGGGATCGTGGATTACTGTTGAATTTCAGCGTGGTGAATCATTTTATTATCCTTTAATGGCAATATGGCTGGAAGACCTGGATGGGAATTATATTCAAAGCCTGTACGTACCAGAATCTGTTGGTACCTCAGTGTACAGGTTTGGTGGGGTTGAAGATGGAAAATGGAAGGAAGGTATAAGACGCTGGCCACAGACGCTTCCATACTGGGCTCATAAAAGAAATATAAAAGCAAGGGATGGTTTATATATGCCTGATCCAGATGAACCTGTTCCTGATGCCTATACCGGTGCTACTCCAATAACAGGATTTGTAATGTCGGCAAGGACAGATAACCCCGTAGACAGGCCACTTAAAGTAATGCTGGAGCTGAACCAGAACTGGGACTGGAACGAATACTGGACCAACGATAAATTTCCCGGTGATGAGTATTATCAAAGATCGTGTCAGCCTGCTGTTGTCTATCAAGCTATTATTGATCCTGCCATGCCGGGCAGGGAAGTGCTTATGGAAGCCATCGGACACAGCCATCCATCAGGTAGTACAGGTGAACTGTTTGATGATCTTAGTACATTAACTACAGCACTTGGTATTGCGGATTCAATAACTGTATATATGGGGAAGATGAAATGATACTAGCGTGAGTCGATAAGTATCTTTTTTACCGTACGGGTCTTATCTTCAAATTCAATGGTTACAAGATAGATTCCCTTTTGAGCATTCGAAAAAGTTATTTCAGCCCGGTTACGGGGGTAGTTATATTTTTGCCGTGTTGTTTCCTGGCCAATTATATTGGTAAGTCTGACGAAGGTAAATTCTTTATCGCTTGTGATAGTAAAGCGGTTATTGGTAACAGGAACAGGAAATATTTTTGTATTAGTATCCTCTTCAAAGGAATTTTCGATTATTGCACTATTCTCACCGGCAGCATTTTTTTCTTCAGACTGTCCTAAAGCAAGCCCGGAGCCCAGAAATAAGAATAATATAAACAACGTAAATAAGCGCATTTAGTGGCTGGATTTTCTTGTTTATACGCAAATATCGTGCTAAAGATACAAATTTTTTATCTATTTTAACTTTTCATGTCACGGGTTCTTTTTGTGTCCTGAGTGTTTACCAGGTCTTGGAGTATTGATTTTGCTGTACAGTACGACAAGTGATTATTCCTACCTGAATTGTGTCAAACAAATTAATTTACAGCTTATTTACAGAAAATGGATTTTTCAAAGTTTTAAAAAAAACATTAATTTCGCAGTTACGAGAATTATTATATGAAGGATTTACAGACCATAAAGCAAAGATTTGGCATTGTTGGAAATTACGTGGGGCTTAACAGGGCTATTGATATAGCCGTACAGGTCGCTCACACCGACCTATCTGTACTTATTTCTGGGGAAAGCGGAACGGGGAAGGAAATTTTCCCCCAGATAATTCATCACTACAGCAAGCGTAAGCATGGACAATATATAGCTGTAAATTGCGGCGCAATACCTGAAGGGACTATAGATTCCGAATTATTCGGACATGAGAAAGGTTCTTTTACAGGTGCTACCGAGAGCCGCAAGGGCTATTTCGAAGTGGCAGACGGTGGAACAATTTTTCTTGATGAAGTCGCTGAACTACCCCTCTCAACACAGGTTAGATTGCTCAGAGTGCTTGAATCAGGTGAGTTTATCAGAGTAGGCTCTTCAAAAGCACAAAAGACGGATGTAAGGGTTATAGCAGCTACCAATATAGATATTCTAAGTGCGGTTAAATCCGGGAAATTCAGGGAAGATCTTTTTTACCGGCTAAATACAGTACCGATAAAAATACCTCCATTGAGAGAGAGAAGAGATGATATTTTATTATTGTTCAGAAAATTTGCAGTTGATTTTGCAGAAAAATATCGCATGCCAGCGGTTAAACTTACTGAAGATGCCAGGCTTATGCTGACCTCTTACTCATGGCCGGGTAATGTAAGACAATTGAAAAACATAACCGAACAGATTTCAATAATTGAAGGTTCCAGAGAAATTGATGGAGAAACATTAAAAGCATATCTCCCTGACTACGGGAGCATAAAACTGCCCGCAGTAATTAAGAGAGAGGCGGAAAGTTCATTCTCCTCTGAAAGAGATATCCTTTATAAGATACTCTTTGATATGAAAAATGATATGAATGATCTTAAGAAACTGGTACTGGATATGCTTCGTGAAGGACCATCTTCAATTCATCTTGATGACAGGAACTCAGGTGTTATAAAAAGATTGTATAATGATACTGATGTTGAAGATATACACGGTGACTCTCCGGGGAGAACTGAGGCAGAAATGAATTTCCCTCAAACCAAGAGACATGAGCAGATACAGGATACTGAAGAGATAGTGGAAGAATCACTGTCACTGGTGGACAAGGAGATAGAATTGATAACCAAGGCACTTGAAAAGTATAGCGGCAAGAGAAAACTTGCCGCGGAAGAGCTGGGAATTTCTGAAAGAACACTTTACAGGAAAATTAAGGAATATGGTATCAATCTGTAAGTATTTTCAAAAAAGTTTTTTCATCAGGTCGCTTATTATACCGGTCTTTGCCTTCCTTGCATTTTCAGGTAATGGATGTACCGTTTCTTACTCAATGAGTGGAGCCAGTATTTCACCAGATGTCAAGACTATAAATGTAGAATACTTTGAGAACAGGGCTAGCCTGGTGCAACCGGGTCTGAATCAGTACCTTACAAATGAACTGATGGATAAATGCAGAGCTCAGACAAATCTTAACTTTGTAAATGAAGCAGGTGATGTTAGTTTTGAAGGTGAAATAAGCGATTACCGGACTGAACCACTTACAGTCTCGGGTGATGCCAGGGCTGCGATGAACAGATTCACCATTGCGGTCAGTGTTAGATTTACTAACGTGGTAGAGCCTGAATTCAGTTTTGAACAAACATTTACAAGATACGAGGATTATGATAGCTCCAAGGAGCTGAGCCAGGTAGAACAGGAACTTACAGAAAAGATAGTGGAACAGATAATTGAAGATATCTTTAACAGGGCATTTGTGAACTGGTGATTATGAATAAGGCTGACTTTATAAATATTATTAAGGGCCATAAGGTTTTGTCTGATAATGAGTTTAATGATATTTCCAGGATCAGCTCAAGTTACCCATATTTCCAATCAGCATACATAATATTATTAAATTCTCTCTACAGGAAAGATGATATTGAATTTACCGAAAGGTTGAAGGAAGCTGCTATCTATATAGCTGACAGGGAAGTGCTCTACAATTTGTTGAATTCTGAAGAGTGGTCTCCTGAGGAAAGCACCCAGGAAGAGCAGGAGGCAGGAGTAATAATGCATGAAAAAGATGAAGCTGCCGAAGGGGATAAGGAGGAAGACCGGAAAAAAGTGGAAAGCAGGGATAATAACGAAAGTAAAGGTGAAAAAACAGATGAATATGAAACGACATCAGGCCGATCACGGGAAGAACTAATCAGGGAAATTCATACCCGGCTGAGTGAAATAAGTGGTCAGGGTATCTTGCAGATTGACGAATCGGCAGGTGATTACGAACAAACGACAGGGGATGAACTCAACAATGCTGATGAATATACCCCTACAGAAGGTAATGACTTGCTTGACCTTGATGTAGACAACGATTATATCACCGGTGAAAAAGGACACCATGATGAAGGGAAACCGGGATTTATTGATGATGATGAACTGGTTAACAGGTTCATAAATACCAATCCAAGGATAGAACCCAGGAAAGAGACTGATGATAAAGTACAGGAGGATATATCTGCCATGAGTAGTGAAGAGTCACCACACCTCGTATCCGAAACACTTGCAAGAATATACCTGTCTCAGGGTTATTATTCAAAGGCAATGAGTATTTATGAGAAATTAAGTTTGAAATATCCGGAAAAAAGTAGTTACTTTGCGTCGCAAATTGAAAAAATTAAAGAGATTCTATTAAAAAATGATTAGATGGGTATATATGTTTTTATTTCAATTATAGTAATTATAGCTTGTACTCTGCAGGTACTCGTTGTACTGGTACAGAACTCAAAAGGAGGAGGGCTGGCCGCAAATTTCACTTCTACGGGTCAGTCAATGGGTGTGAGAAAAACAGCTGATTTTCTTGAAAAAGCTACATGGACGCTCGCAGGAATTATACTCTTCCTCAGTATCGTTTCCACTGCGGCAATACCTCATGGAGTAGAGGAAGAATCTTCAAGAATACAGGACCAGATTGATAATGCAGTAGATCCTACTGCCATACCTAACCTTCCTTCAGCTATTCCAGACCAGGGAAGCAGTAACCAGGAGGAAGAATAGGGAAATATATGGAACAGTAAAATGTCAGTTTGTCACAAACTGACATTTTTTTTGCAATTATGACGTGCATAATAATGCAATATGACAGAAATTTGATTTGGCACAAATTCTGTAATCTGATGATGTCGATAAAACTAATGTTTAACAAATCAAATAAATAAAATGGCAAAATTGAAAGGTAAAATACTGGCAGGCAAGGTACTTGTTAAGCCTCATGAAGCAGAAGAAAAAACTTCAAGCGGCATCATTATCCCTGACAGTGCTAAGGAAAAACCACAACAGGGCACCATAGTACTGGTTGGTGCAGCAAAAAAGGACGAAGAAATGGAGGTAAAAGCCGGAGATGTTGTACTCTATGGTAAATACGCAGGCCAGGAGCTGAACATTGAGGGTGAAGATTACCTTTTGATGTCTCAGAGTGATATTTTATACATTGCATAAACGTAACAATT
>CAZSJH010000044.1:0-16489 GCA_964607105.1 uncultured Rikenellaceae bacterium
ATTACTATCTATATACAGAATTAAAAAAAACTGAGATGTCAAGGATATGTCAAGTGACCGGCAGAAAGGTGTTGTCAGGCAATAATGTCTCACACTCCAAGAAGAGAACGAAAAGGAAATTCTATCCAAATCTCTTTTCCAAGAAGTTTTACTATCCTGAAGAGGACAGGTGGATCACTTTGAAGGTATCTGCTGCAGGGATAAGGCTGATCAATAAAAAAGGCCTACATACAGTTCTAAAGGATGCAAAGGAAAAAGGATATATTGTTAAGTACTAAAGGAGATATATTATGGCAAAGAAAGCAAAAGGAAACAGGGTGCAGGTAATACTTGAATGTACTGAACACAAAGATAGCGGGATGCCCGGCACTTCACGGTATATTACCACTAAAAACAGGAAGAACTCACCTGACAGGCTGGAAAGAATGAAGTATAATCCTATACTTAAGAAATACACACTTCACAGGGAAATAAAATAATCATATATCATGGCAAAGAAAGTAGTTGCAACATTAAAATCAGGTACCGGTAAGGTTTTTACCAAATGCATAAAGATGGTTAAATCGGAGAAAACAGGTGCATATGTATTTAAGGAGCAGATAGTTCATAATGATCATATAAAGGATTTTTTTAATAAATAAGAAGGTAATTTATATACTTACAGTAGCTTTCTTCATTATGAGGAAAGCTTTTTTTATCTTTACACTCCCCCTTTTCAACAATTTAACGATTCAACGATTCAACATTAAAAATGCTATTAATGGGCTTTCTAAGCAGGGACAAAAAGAAGGATCTTGATAAAGGTCTGGAAAAAACAAAGGAAAATGTTTTCAGGAAACTATCAAGAGCCGTGGTGGGTAAATCCAGGGTGGATGACGAGGTACTTGATCAGCTTGAAGAAGTACTTATAAGTTCTGACGTTGGTGTGGATACAACAATACGTATAATAGAAAGAATTGAGAAGCGAGTAGCATCAGATAAGTATCTTAATACCAATGAACTGAACAATATTTTAAGCGAGGAAATTGCAGGACTTCTGGAAGAAAACAAGTCAGGTGAGGCAACAGGGTTTGATTCTGAACTTCCTGTGCGTCCATATATTATTATGGTCGTAGGTGTAAACGGGGTTGGAAAAACTACCACTATAGCAAAGCTGGCATATCATTATAAAAAAGCAGGACAATCAGTAATACTGGGAGCAGCCGACACTTTCAGGGCAGCAGCTGTGGACCAGCTGCAGATATGGTCTGAAAGGGTAGGGGTTAAAATTATCAAGCAGGCGATGGGATCGGATCCTGCTTCCGTGGCATATGACACCGTTCAATCCGCTGTAGCCGATAATATTGACGTAGCAATAATAGATACAGCAGGCCGCTTGCATAATAAGGCAAACCTTATGAATGAACTGGCAAAGATTAAGAGAGTAATGGCAAAAGTAATACCTGATGCACCACATGAGGTACTGCTTATACTTGATGGATCAACAGGTCAGAACGCTTTTGAACAGGCCAAACAATTTACACTTTCCACGGAAGTGACCTCTATAGCAATAACCAAGCTGGACGGTACAGCCAAGGGAGGAGTCGTAATTGGTATCTCTGACCAGTTTAAAATACCTGTAAAATACATAGGGATAGGTGAAAAACTTGAACACCTGCAGGTCTTTAACCGATACGAATTTGTCGACTCACTTTTTTCAAAATAAGCTCCCCATTTAAAGGGGAAAGTCGCGACCAGAGTATCTGGACAAGGTAGATGTAATTATGCCGGAATCAGTAAAAATAGTGACCCTTGGATGTTCCAAGAATACCGTCGATTCAGAGAAACTTCTCAGGCAGTTGGAGTACGCCGGGTTCAGTACTCATAAGCAAGAAGCACCAGAATATCATGATATCGTTATAGTAAATACCTGTGGTTTTATCAACGATGCAAAAGAAGAATCCGTTAATACCATTCTGGAGCTCATAGAAGCAAAGAAGAGGAAAAAAATAGGGAGGCTGATTGTAATGGGCTGCCTTTCTGAAAGGTATATGAATGAGCTACGCAGGGAAATGCCCGAGGCAGACAGTTTTTTCGGTGTAAATAAGCCGGGTGAGATATTAAAATACCTGCAATCATCTTATCACCAATCACTAGATACAGAGCGCATCCTGACAGGACCTCCTCACTATGCTTATTTGAAGGTAAGTGAGGGATGTAATCGCAATTGTTCATTCTGCGCAATACCGGGTATCAGGGGCAGGTATATAAGCAAGCCTGTTGGTAAACTGGTAGAAGAAGCACAGATCTTAACGGAAAGGGGAGTAAAGGAGGTGATTTTAATAGCCCAGGACCTCAGTTATTATGGAAAGGATATCTACAGTAAGCCTATGATAAGTTCATTGTGTAATGAGTTACTGGAAAAAACAGATATTGAATGGTTAAGGCTGCATTATCTATACCCCGGCAGCATACCGAATGACCTTCTGCCCCTCATGAAAAACTCACCTCGGATTTGTAATTATATTGATATCCCTGTACAGCATATATCCAATAATATTTTATCACGGATGAAACGTAATCATTCTGAATATGAGACAAGAAAATTGCTTTCCTATATTAGGGATTACATTCCTGCAGCAGCAATAAGGACTACTCTTATTACTGGTTTCCCGGGTGAAACGGATGGCGATTTTAAGAAATTGCTTGATTTCGTAAGCGAGTTCCGTTTTGAAAGGCTGGGAGTTTTTACATATTCGCACGAAGAGGATACACATGCATATCAATATCTTAGTGACAATATCCCCGAAAAGATAAAAAGAGAAAGAGCTGATGAGATCATGGCTGTACAGCAGCAAATATCGTTACAGAAGAACCGGGAAATGGTAGGAAGATCAATACCCGTACTTATCGACCGCAAAGAGAATGAATATTTTATTTCTAGGTCTGAATACGATAGCCCTGAAATTGACCAGGAAATACTTATTAAGAAAGAAAAAAACAAATTGAAGCAGGGTAATTTTTATAATGTTATTATTACAGGATCCTCAGAATTTGATCTTGAGGCAAGGTTATTTAGGTAAACTATGTAATCAGTATAATCTGGTTATTCACAGAGAAAAGAAGTGCCTTAATGACTTTACTGGGCATAACACTTATTATTCTATTTATTTCTTTACTCTGGCAGGCCCAGCACTGGACGGGGGGGGGTAATATTTTCTTCTGGGTTTCAGTAGTTACAACCTTTATACTGGCCACAGCACTATTCAGCAAAAAGGAATAAAAAAGGGGCATCTCTTAGTGCCCCATTATAATCATGGATTAGATTATTATCAGTTTTTACTGTCTGACGGTAATGATTTCTTATCACCAGGCTTAACTGCCTTTTTTGCTTTCTTCAGTTTTATCTTTATATCTTCTGCATCCTTATCCATAATGACCTGCAGCGTATCTCCGGCTTCGATGCCTGATTCAATAATAACCTCAGCCATGGAATCTTCAAGGTATTTCTGGATAGCTCTCTTCAATGGCCTTGCTCCATACTGCGAATCAAATCCTTTTTCTGCAATAAAATCCTTGGCCTCATCAGTAAGTTCTATTTTGTAACCAAGCGAGCTTATACGGTCTAATAATCCCTTTAACTCGATGTCTATTATTGCGTGGATGCTTTCCCTGGAGAGTGATTCGAATACTATAACATCATCAATCCTGTTAAGAAATTCAGGTGCAAAGGTTTTATGGAGGGCTTTCTGTATTACGGTTTTTGCATAACCATCCTTACCTGCTTTCTTAGTCTGTGTATCAAAGCCTATTCCCTGACCGAAATCTTTAAGCTGACGGGAACCTATATTGCTGGTCATTATTACAATTGTATTCCTGAAGTCGACCCTTCTGCCCAGGCTATCTGTCAATTGGCCTTCATCCAGTAGTTGCAAGAGTATATGGAATATATCCGGATGGGCTTTTTCTATCTCATCGAGAAGAACAACAGAATAAGGTTTCCGCCTGACTTTTTCAGTCAGCTGACCGCCTTCTTCATAACCCACATATCCCGGAGGTGCGCCAACGAGTCGTGATACCGAAAATTTCTCCATATATTCACTCATGTCAACCCTGATAAGGTTATCAGCGCTGTCAAACAGGAATTTTGCCAGTACTTTTGCCAGGTGTGTTTTACCAACGCCTGTAGGACCCAGAAAAATAAATGTACCTATTGGCTTGTTAGGATCTTTCAGCCCGGCCCTGTTACGTTGTATGGCTCTGACAACCTTTTTTATTGCTTCGTCCTGGCCTATAAGGCTCTTTTTAAGTTCATCCGCCATTTTAAGCAGGCGAGTTCCTTCCGTCTGGGCTATACGTTGTACCGGTACACCTGTCATCATTGCAACCACTTCTGCTACTTTTTCATCATCAACGGTTTCCCTGTTCTGGGCAAGATCTGATTCCCATTTTTTCTTTTCAGCTTCAATCATATCCTGCAGCTCTTTTTCCTTATCCCGGAAGCTGGCTGCTCGCTCAAAATTCTGGTTTTTGACGGCGTTCATCTTATCTTTCCTTGTCTCATCGAGCTCTTCTTCGAGCTTAAGGATTCTTTCGGGAACTACTATATTGGTGATGTGAACTCTTGAGCCTGATTCATCCATGGCATCTATGGCCTTATCCGGTAGGTGACGGTCGGTAATATACCTGTTAGTCAGATTCACGCAGGCTTCTATTGCCTTATCTGTATAATTTACATTATGATGGTCTTCGTACCTGTCTTTAATATTGTTGAGTATGTTAATAGTTTCCTCGATCGTGGTTGGTTCCACCATGATTTTCTGAAAGCGTCTTTCAAGGGCACCATCTTTTTCAATATGCTGCCTGTATTCATCCAGTGTTGTAGCACCGATGCATTGTATCTCGCCCCTGGCCAGTGCCGGTTTGAGCATATTTGCGGCGTCAAGTGAACCTGCGGCTCCACCTGCGCCAACAATCGTATGAATCTCATCGATGAACAGTATGATATTATCACTCTTGGCAAGCTCGTTAAGGATTGCTTTCATCCTTTCCTCGAATTGTCCTCTGTACTTGGTTCCGGCTACAATTGATGCCATATCAAGGGTTACAACCCTTTTACCGAAGAGCACTCTTGAGACTTTTTTCTGTATAATCCTGAGCGCCAATCCCTCGGCAATAGCTGATTTACCAACCCCCGGCTCACCTATAAGTACCGGGTTATTCTTTTTACGCCTCGATAATATCTGTGCAAGCCTGTCTATTTCATTTCCCCGGCCAACAACAGGATCAAGCCTGTCTTCTTCGGCTGCCTTGGTAAGATCAATGCCAAAATTATCAAGCACCGGCGTATCAGATGATGACTTTGTTGAATGCGGTGTTGTTCCCACTGGACCTTTCCCCTGGTCGCCACGGGTAAAACCTGTATCTTCATCTTCATCTTCCCTTGGAAAATCGGCCCGTGGAAGAGGATTCTCAGTTTCGGCTACCTGCCTCACGGTCTGGTAATCAACATTAAGTTCCGAAAGGAATCTTGTTACAAAAGAATTCTCCTCCTTGAGTATGGCCAGGAGAAGGTGTTCTGTATCAATGATATCGCTCTTAAGCGCTTTTGCCTCCAGGTGGACAAGTTTTAAAATTCTCTCAGTGCTTTTTAATAGAGGTAATATATCGTGGTCTGAAATCTTTACAGGGTTTTCAACCCTTATGCTTCTCTCAAGAGAACCCTTCAACATTACCAGGTCAACACCCTGGTTAACCAGTATATCTACCGCAAGGCCTTCTCCTTCCCTTAAAATACCGAGTAGAATATGCTCCGGGCTGATATGGCTGTTGCCAAGCCTTATTGCCTCCTCCTTGCTGTAGCTAAGAACATCCTTAACTTTTTGTGTAAATCTTGAATCCATAAAACTCTTCCTTCTTCTGTATTATTAAACGGTCTTTGAGCTAATTAAATTGTTGCTATATATCAAGGCTCAAAAATCTGAAATTTATTATCGTTATTATTTAAACGTCTCTTTGGCGATTTGGTTTAAAGACATATTGTCATATCTCACTAACAAAAGTACATAAAAAACCCAAATCTTTCTATTTTTCATGCAATATAGGACTATGCAAATAACATGCCCAATTTCAACAATAAATGTTAATAATTAGATAGCCGGAAATACTGGAAATAGCTAATAAATCACTATTTTCGTAGCCTGCAAAATATATGAAATAATCATATGAGCAGTAAAAGTTTAAAATGATTTTAAATGTCGGATAAAGAGAGGATTATAAAGATAAATATTGAAGAGGAAATGAAATCTGCCTACATCGATTATTCGATGTCGGTAATTGTTTCCAGGGCTTTGCCCGATGTGCGTGATGGATTGAAGCCTGTTCACAGGCGTGTATTATTTGGAATGTCAGAACTCGGACTGCTATCAAATAAGCCACACAAGAAGTCAGCCAGGATAGTCGGGGAAGTCCTCGGTAAGTACCATCCACATGGTGATTCGTCTGTATATGAAGCGATGGTGAGGATGGCACAGGACTGGTCACTAAGGTATCCCTTTGTTGACGGGCAGGGTAATTTTGGATCCGTTGATGGTGACAGTCCGGCTGCCATGAGATATACGGAAGCCCGCCTTAAGAAAATAGCGGAGGAAACTCTGGCTGATATTGACAAGGATACAGTAGATCTTCAGCTCAATTTTGACGATTCCCTGAAAGAACCCGTCGTTCTACCTACAAGGATACCAAGCCTTTTAGTAAACGGTGCTTCTGGTATAGCTGTAGGAATGGCAACAAATATGCCACCGCATAACCTCTCGGAAATAATAGATGCCACAATACAATATATCGATAACAAGGATATCTCCACAGATGAACTGATGCAGTTTGTCAAAGGACCTGACTTTCCGACAGGTGGCATAATATACGGCGAACAGGGCATAAGGGATGCATTTGAAACAGGCCGGGGCAGGGTTGTTGTAAGGGCTAAGACAGATATTGAACTTACTCATTCAGGAAGAGAAAGCATCATAGTATCGGAAATCCCATACCAGGTAAATAAGGCGGAAATGATTAGAAAGATCGCTGACCTGATTAATGAGAAAAAGATAGAGGGCATATCCTATATAAATGATGAATCAGACCGTAATGGGATGAGAATAGTCATTATCCTGAAAAAAGATGCTACAGCTAATGTTGTATTAAACACATTGTTTAAATACAGTCAGTTACAAACCTCATTCTCAGTTAATAACATAGCCCTGGTAAAGGGCCGTCCACGTACTTTGACACTGAAAGACCTTATACGGTATTTTGTCGATCACAGGCTTGATGTGGTAATTCGCCGTACACGCTTTGAACTTGACCAGGCCGAAAAAAGAGCTCATATACTGGAAGGACTGATAATTGCAAGTGATAATATTGATGAAGTAATAGCAATTATCAAGTCGTCCAAGACGCCGGATGAAGCCAGGGAGAAACTCATGAAACGTTTTGGACTGTCAGATGCTCAATCACGGGCTATCGTGGAAATGCGCCTGAGGCAACTTACAGGACTTGAGCAGGAAAAGCTCAGGGCAGAATATGTAGAGTTACTTAAGCAGATAGATTATCTGCGGAGCGTTCTTGAAAGTAAGGATCTGCAAATGAGCATAATAAAGGAAGAACTTGCAGATATCAAAGGAAAATACGGTGATGAAAGGAGAACTGAGATTGTACCTAATGCAGAGGAATTTAACCCGGAGGATTTCTATGCTGACGAAGAGATGGTCATTACCATTTCACATATGGGATATATCAAACGTACACCGCTTACCGAATTCCGGGTACAGAACAGGGGAGGCATTGGTTCAAGGGGTAGTACAACACGTGATGAGGACTTCATTGAACATATGTTCATCGCCACAATGCATAATACCATGCTTTTCTTTACCAAAAATGGTAAGTGTTACTGGCTGAAGGTATACCAGATACCGGAAGGAACACGTACATCCAAAGGCAGGGCAATGCAGAACTTGATAAATATTGAGCCGGATGATACGGTAATGGCTTATATTAATGTTAAAACACTGGATGATAAAGAGTATATAGACAATAATTATATTGTTCTCTGTACAACAAAGGGAATAATTAAAAAGACTTCACTGGAAGCATATAGCAGGCCTCGCCAGAATGGAGTCAACGCAATTACCGTTAGGGAAGGAGATACACTGCTGGAAGCAAGGTTAACAAATGGAAACCAGTATATTATGATGGCAGTGGAATCTGGTCGGGCTATCAGGTTCCATGAAAGTGCAGTAAGGCCTATGGGAAGAACAGCCTCAGGAGTAAGAGGCATTACACTGGGAAATGATGCTGATACCGTTGTAGGGATGGTTGTTCTTGAACCTGATAATAAAGAACAGAATGTACTGGTGGTATCAGAAAAAGGTTATGGAAAGCGTTCGCAGATTGAAGATTATCGCCTGACAAATAGGGGAGGGAAGGGAGTGAAAACCATAAACATAACTTCAAAAACAGGCTATCTTGTTGCATTAAAGGCAGTTACAGACGATAATGACCTGATGATTATAACTCAGTCAGGCACGGTGATACGCATACCTGTGGAATCAATAAGGGTGATGGGCCGGGCAACGCAGGGTGTCAGGATTATTAACCTCAGAGAATCAGATTCAATAGGTTCAGTTACAAATGTGGAGGTGAATGAAGACGATAATAATGCTGAAATAACAGCAGAAGAAGATGAATTAAGTTAATCAAACTTAATTTGCCTTAAAGTTTTTGAAGATTAATGAGTAAAGTTTTAAATTTGGAGCAATTTTAAGAATAAGTAACTAAAAGTATTAATATGAAAAGCAATTTTCTTTCACTTATGATGATAACTGCTATTGCAGTGACATTATCCAGTTGCACTGCACTTGAAGCAGTCGCACAAAAGGGTAAAGTATCAAGTGCCCTTAACTTTGTTGAGTCAGGGAATCTTGATAAAGCACAGGAAGCTATTGATGCAGCTATGGAACATGAAAAAACAAAAGAATGGCCTAAGACATATTATGCCATGGGGCGTGTAGCGCAGGCTATGTGGGAAACGGGATATCAGACTGAAAACGAAAAACTTATGAATGCATACGATGATCAGCTGGTTTATGCCTATGATAATTATCTAAAATCCATCGAGATGGATGATAAAAACAGCATGGAGAAAATGATAATCATTCAGTTGCCGGCACTGGCCAATGATTTCCTTTCATGGGCTGCAATGGAATTTGACAAGGAAAACTTTGACAAATCAACCCTGGCATTTGAAAAACTGCTTGATATACAGAAAAGTGATATTTATATGGGAACTGTAGATACAGTAGTTGTGTTTAATACAGCCCTGGCAGCATACAATGCAAAAGATTTTGAAAAGGCACATAAATACCTGGATCAGAGTATCGACTTACAATATGGAGAGATCACACCATATCTTCTGAAATACCAGGCATACCTTGAACAGGGTGATATAGAAAATTCTGAAATGATCTTGAGAAGAGCATTTGAAGCTTTCCCAGGAGATGAACAGATCCTGCTGACAATGATTCAGTTCTTTATTGATAATGATAAGAGGGAAGATGCCCTGGATTATCTCAATGTTGCTCTCGAAGATGCTCCCGATAATTATAACTTGCATTATGCAAAAGGAGTAATGTATATGCAATCTGATAATTACGATCAGGCACTTGAATCCCTGTTAAAATCAATTGAAATTGAAGATGAATACTTCAACAGCCAGTATAATACAGGTGTTTGCTATTATAATAAGGGTGCAAGTATGCTCGAAGCTGCTAATGAAATTATGGATCCCACAGAGTATAACAAAGCCTTTGAAGAAGCAAAAGAAGTATTTGCACAGGCTTTACCTTACATGGAACGTGCACGGGAGCTGCAACCTGATGACATGGACACACTTACCAGCCTGAAAGAACTTTACTATCGTCTCCAGATGACTGAAAAATATGAAGAAATTGTTGCTAAAATTAATGAGATCGAAGGAAGATAGTAATAAAGACAAAGGAGGGCCGAGCGTAAATAATTTGCCCGGTGGGCAAATTTAGCGAGGAGCCAGAAAGTAGGGGCGCAAGTTTTAGCGCCTCTTTTTTTATATGCGAAATTGATGCGAACCTGCTTATGCGAAAAGGATGCAAATTAGTGTATTATCATAATGTAGGGGATATATCTAAATGTTCTATTTAACATAATATTAATTATAGGCAAACACCCTAGCAAATTGCGTATCCGCCGCTCAGGCGGATTTAACATAATATCAGTTGCGGGGCGTCAGCACCGTAACGGTTCGATATTATGTTAAAGCAATTTGCGGCTTATAAATGCTGCAAGCTTTGTCGTAGCGATCAATTACACTCTCCTGGTTATCCAATCCTCGCAATTTGCTTTGCCATCGCTCAGGCGATTATTTGCAGCTATAATTAGATATTATGTTAAATAGAACGACTAAAACGATGTTGAATCGTTGAATTGTGTAATTGTTGAATTGTGTCATCTGTCATCCTGAGCACAGCGAAGGATCTCCTTGAATTTCCAATATCGAATATCGAATGATGAATTTCGAAGGTTTGCCCTGGCGGGCAATTTGTGAAGGAATAATGGATTGATGGAATGTTGGAATAATGGCTTATTAACTAATATTTGCCTACTCTTTTCAAAAAAAGCTTAATATCCTAATATTATGTTATATAGAAACTAAATGCATAGTCCTAACTATCTGTATATTAACGTGTTATGTTATTATATTTTATACTAACTAACTAATATTCAATTACTTCTGAAATCTTAAATCTTAAATCGATATTCGTACTTCCCAGGGCCTTTTGCCTATAATTAGCCATTATATTAAATAGCCCCTCTCCTTCCCAAAATCTCGCAATATCTCCTTTTGCTCTCTAAAGTTACGAAATCATCTATTGCTCAATTGCCCATTCTCCCCAATTCTCGTTTTCTCTTTCCCCTGCCCTTTTTCGCCTACGCTCACAAGAGTATTTGCAAATTCGCTCCGCTCAGTTTGCAATACACTTGTATCCATCCAAAGGAAAAATATACAAAAATTTCACCCATTCCCCGGTTTTTATTGGATAAGAAACCTCAAAATCACCCTATATACCAAGTTGAAACAATTTTACCTCTATAATTACAATATATTAAATAGATCCAAGAAATAAATAAGAAAAAATCCCGCCAAAAGCGGGATTTTGCATAATGATAAAAGGGTGAGTTTAAATTGTAATGATCTGGCAAATCAACTACCGGGTAGGATCCCTTCTATCACTGATATATATATTAGTGTGTTACAATAATCCAGGTTTTAAAAGATGCTGTAAGTAAGCTTAAGATGGAAGGTGATTCCAGGCTCAAGTCTTGTAAAGAACTGATCGGTTGGGTTGAATGACTTAAATACGGATTCTTTTTTATCATTCAGCAGGTTATCAACTTTAAATCCAAGTTTAATCCTGTCATCTCTTCCAAATTTCTTACTTGCTGTCATATTGAGGCTATGAAAAGGTAGCATATATATATCAGGTCTGTCAGCAATTCCAACATACTGGAGCGTTGTGCCCTGTACATTGTAGTATAATCCGGCTTCAAATCCATTCCAGAAACCATGTTCGCCTCCATCATATGAAGCTCCGGCATTTATCAGTAACGGAGCCTGCCCTGCCATAACTCTCTCTCTATCAACAGTCTCTCCTGTACGGGCATTTTCCTGTCTGGAATAATATTCTGTTGCACTGAGTACAATCTTTGATTTTGTAAAGGATAAATTAGCCAGAACACTGAAATTACTCAGTGTCTCACTGAAGCTTCGAAGATTATGCCTTGCTTCGAATTCTAGTCCGAAAACTTCTCCATTCCCAACATTTCTGGGCTGGAATGAACCTGTTACGGATGCGTACTGAACAATCTCAATAGGATCAATAAATTTCTTATAATATGCACTTACTGATAACATCTGCCCGAGACCATGAAATCTCTCCCACCTTAAATCATAGTTATGAATATAGGAACTACGGAGGTTCCCATTCCAGTATTCGACTCCTTTTACATTATCTGCATCTCTGAACATACCACCCACAAAGGTTCTGCCGCTTATCGGGTCGGCTATCTCAGCATAAGACATTTCCTTAAAAGAAGGACGTGCAGTAGTTCTGGCATAGGCCAGGCGAAGGTTCTGGTCGCTGGCCAGTGCAAATACAAGATTAACTGACGGGAAGAAATCAAGGTTATCAATTACCTTATCATTATCAAGAATATTAAGACCTACCTGGTCCTGGCCTGTATAATACTGGGTATACTTCTCGACTCTTACACCAAGTATTGTCTTTAAGTTTTTCAGAAGGTTAAATTCAGTAGAAATATATCCTGCAGCATTTCTTGCACTTGAGTTAAACTGGTTGGGATTGTTGGGTACAAAGTGAGCCTCGTAGGTGGTTCCGCTCGTATAATTTGTACCATTTAATGGCCAGATATTTTCTGGCTGGAATAATTCTTCAGGATTTCCTGTAAGCGTGAGATTTCTGACATTAAGTGCAAACTTTCGTATTACAAAATCTCTCTCCTTAAAGGTATATGCGCCTCCGAAGTGAAGCCTTGCATCCTCTCCCCTGAATTTATATTTCTTCGTGATATGTAATACTCCTGAAATATTCTTTTCTGAAAGATCTCTCCATATCCTTTCCGGGAATCCTCCTTCTGTATTTATCTCGTAATTATTATTATCTACAACATACCTTACAAACCTGGCATCCGGATCACTGATTTTTGATAGAGTAGGTGAAATTTTCCATACCACATCCAGACCTGCATTATTAAAGGTATGTTTTCCATCAATCAGAATATTACTAAGAGAGCGCTGGTTATATTCAAGGTTATGCTGTACTGCACTAAATACCGACCCCTGGTCAGATCCTTCAAAGTCGAAGATACCTGCCCTGGAAACACCGTTCTGCATATGTATCATATTAATCCTGAACTTCGATCTTGTTGTTTTAATTGCAAAACCTGCCAGTCCGCTTACAAGTACACTGGATGAGCCATAATCACCAATCTGAAATTCCCTGACCTCCATCTCTGTAAGGTCAGGATCAGATGAAAGGCCGTATCGGCCGTACTCAGCATTCCTGTAGTATTCTGTTGATGCCTTATAGGATAGTCCAAAATTATAACCTAAAGTTACCTTTTTAAGTGGTACCTGGTTACCAAAAGATGCCCCGAAGTTATAATCCATAAGATTTCTTTGCCTCATAGCTCCCATGGTTGGATTAAACCCATCCAGCACCTCTCTGAACCTTGTTCCTGCTTCACCGTCCGGGTCGGAGATGGCATCAACAAAAAATGGAAGATTGTTTGTTGCAGGTATTGCCCTGCTGCCATCATCAAAACCAAGAAAGTCAGTTTTTCCTCCCTTGTAGGTAAGAAAATCATTATTGAAATGGTAGTCGGGGTTATAGCCCGAACCAAGGAATATTGATCCTTTCTTCTGCTCCGGGAAATCCTTTATTGATATGTCTACCACACCACCGGTAAAATCAGCAGGCATATTTGCGTTAAATGACTTATATACCATAATATTATCAATAATGCTTGTCGGAAATATATCCAGCTGCATCGTGTTCCTGTCAGGATCAAGTCCCGGAATATCAACACCATTCAGAATGGTCTTTGTATACCTATCGCCCAGACCTCTTACGTACACATACTTACCACCTTCCACCGATACACCGGTAACTCTTTTCATCGATGAAGCAGCATCAGAATCACCCATTTTCTTAAAAGATCCGGCTGAGATTCCGTCCATTACTGTCGCCGACCTCATTTTAAGCGACATCAATGCGTTTTCCGTACTCTTTCTCATGGTGGCCGTTACGGTTACCTCATCAAGGGCCACAGTAGACGGCTTAAGAACTATGCTCTCTAGAAGCGTTACTTCGCCCTCCTTTACAATAATATCTTTGATTGAAAATCCTTCATATCCTACAAAAGAAAGATTTAGGTTATATGTTCCCGGTGCTATAGCCAGGTTAAATTTACCGTCAAGGTCGGTAAATGCACCGGTAGCAGTCCCTTCAGCTGCTACAGTAACCATTATCATCATCTCGCCGGATTCATCAATTACCGAACCCCTTATAATCCCTTCCTGTGCAGTAATAGACAGGGAGAGCAGTGAGAAAATGATTGCCAGAAATGATTTACTTAAGTTCATAAATTTGTTATTTGTTATTAATTATTCGTTATTAATTATTGTTTATTTTATTATTAAACCATGACTCGCAGGCACGTTGACCGCGAGTCATGATATTATATTTATTGTTTCGTTTAGAAATTATCCAAAGCTCCGGAAACAGCTGCCCATGTCCACCCTGAAAATGCTGATTTATCTGCACCTACAGTATTCTGTCCTGTTGCAACTGCACTTGTAAATACATCGCTGCCTCCCTTGAAGAAATCTGTCAGAGCTGATCCTGCGGGAAGAGTCGCTTCGAAGTCGGTGAATGTACAGGTATAAACTGTTGGAAGCTCATCGAAATCCTGACCGGCTACCAGTCCGAAGAAATATACATTGTCCATATCAACATTTGAGTTAGCATCCAAGTCAACAAGACCTTCAGCGCCACCGGCATAGGCAGAAGCATTCATTATGGTGTGCTTTCCTACCATAGTCCCTTCAGGCCCGTCCAGTTCGAAACACTCGTCACCGGGGTTAAGGATAATTACATTATCGAGGGTTCCAGACCATGACTGGTCGGTATCTATTGCATCATCACCTGTATTCCATACGAGGGCGTTTGTAACATTAACTGTTCCGCCAAACCACTCGATGCCGTCATCCTGATTAGCAATAATCTCAATATTTTCAATAGTAGTTGCTGAACCGACACCACCCAGTGTCAGACCATTAATTTCGTTTCCTTCGCCAATGTTTGCACCACCGTGACGAATTGATACGTAGGTAATGCTACCTGAGTTATCAAGAGGATCTGTTCCACCGTAAAGTCCATTAAGGTCTGATGGAGGTATTCCTTCAATCTGTACAGCTTCTGCATCAGCAGATATAGGAGCTTTACCAAGAACTATAAGTCCACCCCAATAACCATTCTCAATTGGTTGGAGGTTTGGAGATGCAATCTCACCAGGAAGAATCTGGTCGGCAATAGAAGTAAAGATAATAGGTGCCTGGGCAGTTCCGTTAGCCATCAGTTTACCACCACGTGCAATTAAAAGAGCACATGCATTAGAACCTGAGCCAGCGTTACCTTTAACAACGGTACCGGCCTCGATAGTAAGTGTTGCACCATCAAGCACTGCAATTCTACCCTCAAGTATATAAACGTTATCAGCTGTCCATGTTACATCACTAGAAACATTTTCTGATACTGAGACTGTTGGAACACCCTGTACGTCAACAACTGCCGTAGCAATACCTGATTTTCCGTTTGCATCTGTCATGGTAATCTCAACAGAGCCTGCTCCTGTCTCTCTTCCTGCCGTGAAGTTTACAACAACTGAGCCTGAATTAGCACCTGCTGATGCATCTGTCTTCACAACTGCACTACCTTTTACTGCAATAAGAGTAGATGAAGCATATCCGCCTTCAGAAGTGAAGTTGAATGTAATATCTACCGGGTCAAGTACTTCAACAGTTGATGTAGCCGGAGCAGTTATCTCAGGGGCACCAACTTCAAAAACTGAAAGTACAGCTGTTGAGCTAACCGTTTGGTCTTCCGCGTCAACAACAGTAAGTGTTACAGATCCTGCACCGGCTGATGAGCCGGCTGTATATGAAACGCTTATTGTTCCAGAAGTTTCTCCGCCTGAACTGTTAGTTGTAACAGTTGCCGTGCCGTTCGTTGCAGAAACTGAAGATGACTTAAAGCCTGCCTCAGCTCTGAATGTAAAATCCAGGTTTACAGATGTACGGGCTTCAATATCCTGAGTTGCCGGAGTAGTTAAAGTAGGTGGAGCATAATCTTTTTCACATGCCGTAAATCCTGCTAAAATTATTACCAGAGCAATTACTATTCTCTTTTTCATAATAGATTTCGTTTTTTTTTGTTTAAAAATTATTTACGCTACAAAAGTATGCCCCGAATGTATCATATCAGTTAAGGTGTTGTTAACTATATATTACAAAACAGTTACGAAATTCGGGGTGGCGGTGATGGTGTGATTGCGGACGTGAATTATAAATTCTTTGATAAAGTAAACTGGAATTCAACTCCTCTGGCCTCAAGGTTCTTTACGCTTATCTGACCCTTATGAAAATGCACTGCATGCTTGACAATTGCAAGTCCTAATCCTGACCCACCCCTGAGCCTGGTACGACCTTCGTCGACTCTGTAAAAACGTTCAAACAAGCGGTTCAGATGCTCTTCAGGTATGGAATTACCGGTATTGGTATATCTGAAATAGTAAAGATTATCATCTTCATTAGCCAGAACCGCGCTTCCAACAGGTGTCAGCT
>CAZSJH010000045.1:0-5369 GCA_964607105.1 uncultured Rikenellaceae bacterium
TCGACTCCAGCGGAGTCGCATAATTGATTTTGGACTTTTCGGAGTAGACTCATTATTGGAATAATGGAATATTGAAATATGAGTAGTAAACCAGCTATTAACTATTAATCCAATAATCCAATAATGCGATAATCCATTATTCCAGTTTTTTTTTGCATAATATTTGCTGAAGAAATACCGTTAATCTTTTGCCTTGGTTTACCATTGTTATGATTACGGATTAAAAACACTAATTTTACAAAAACAATTTTTGGAGGGTTTATGGTTAGGATTGCGCTCATGCTATTGATTATTCTGATTCCTCTTAATGCTCATCCTCAGAAAAGGAAAGCACAGAGGGCCTATGATGCCTTGAAAGCGGGTGAATATTTTGAAGCAATTGATCTTTTCAAGGATGCTTATTCAAAAACAAGGGACAGGGATGAAAAATCTGAATATGTTTTTATGGTTGCAGAATGCTACAGGCTCACGAATAATCCGCGAAGTGCCGAACCATGGTACAAGAGAATATCCGGAAGCGATAATGCAAGACCCGAGGCAACGTACTGGTATGCAGAGACCATGAAAAAAAATGGTAAATATGAGGAAGCATTGGGAGCTTTTGAAGAATACAAGCAAATTGTTCCTTCTGATGCCAGGGCTGACCTGGGAATACGTTCATGTGAACTGGCAATTGAATGGATGGAATCGCCACAACCTTACGAGGTTGAAGAAGTAAAGGATCTTAATTCACGACAATCTGATTTTTGTCCTTCCTATGCCAGGGATGACTATGGCATGGTTTATCTTACTTCTTCCAGGGAAGAGGCAACTGGCAAGAGAGAACACGGTGCAACAGGTGAGAATTTTACCGATATCTTTGAAAGCAGACTGGATAAGAAAGAACGATGGAGCACACCAGTACCAGTAAAAGATCTGAATACCGAATTTGAAGATGGGGCAGTTAGTTTTACACCTGACTACAGGGAAATATATTATACCCTTTGTGAGATGGGGAAACGAGAAAACAGGGGTTGTATTATAATGACAGCAAGAAGAAATGGGGAAGGATGGAGCCAGCCTGAAAGACTGGATGTTCTCCCTGATTCACTTGTGGCGGCACACCCGGCAATATCTCCTGATGGCCTCAAATTATATTTTGTATCTCAACTAGCTGATGGATATGGTGGTAAAGACATCTACTTTGTCACCAGAGCCTCGGCCGGAGATTCCTGGTCCAGACCAAGGAATATGGGGCCTGATATAAATACCACAGGTGATGAACTGTTCCCTTACGTCAGGACAGATGGCACTTTCTATTTTGCATCAGACGGGCATATAGGAATGGGAGGACTGGATATTTTCAAGGCTGACCCCCAGCCCGATGGACGGTGGCTGGTTGATAATATGAGATACCCGATAAATTCAAGTGCAGATGATTTTGGGATAAGCTTTCAGGGGGTGAATGAAAGCGGGTTGTTCAGTTCAACCAGGAAAGGCCGTGGCAATGACGAAATATATTCTTTTATGCTGCCACCATTGAGATTCAGCGTTACCGGCCTGGTAAAGGATGAGGAAACAGGCGAGCCAATACCGGATGCTGTTGTACAGCTTATAGCAAGTGACGGGACAACAGTCAGGGATAATACAGGTGAGAGTGGTGAATTCAGATTTATGCTCAATGAGGATGTGGACTATATCTTCCTGGCCTCAAAAGAAGGATACCTCAATGGAAAGGAGAAAGAAACAACCAGGGGGCAGGACAAAAGCAGGGAATTCCTGACCACCATACTGATGACATCAATAGATAAACCTATTGAATTGCCCAATATACTGTATGATTTTAATAAATGGGATCTCAGGCCTGAATCTATGGTCTCTCTGGATAAACTTGTAGAAACACTTAATGATAATCCAAACGTTACCATTGAGCTCATGTCTCATACCGACTCACGCGACACTGAGGAATATAATATCGAACTGTCGCAAAGAAGGGCGCAGTCAGTAGTGGACTACCTGATTAATAAAGGGATTGATCAGGAACGCTTATCGGCAAGAGGCTATGGTGAGTCGAGTCCGAAATTAGTTGATGAGCAAATAGCCTCCGAGTACAGCTTCCTGAAAGAGGGATTCATCCTGAACGAACAATTTATTAATAGCTTACCCAACGAAGAGCAGAAAGAGATTGCTCACCAGATTAACAGGAGAACCGAGTTCAGGGTACTGTCAACAGACTACGAAGCAGAATAACACAGATTTACGCAGATTACACGGAATGAAGGAACCTCAGCCTATAAATCGATGAATCCCATTTCTACAAGTATCTTAACTGTGTTTACAACATCACTAAGGCTGGTTTCCCCGCTTTTCATCTGTCCGTCAAGGAGTATCTTGATTTCGAATATATTATGATTCCCGTCGCACAGACGCAGGATCTCATTTGTATCTATTCTTCCTTCAACGGGATATTTTTCTCTGAGCTCCTGGTTGTCCCTCATTACACTCCTGCTGGCACCATAGCCTTCGGCCTTATAACTATTGTTTAATAGGGGCATCATCTTTGATGCTTCTGTTTCATCATTCGACAGGGAGTATTTAGGCGGTTGTATTCCCAATAACCTTGCTTTCTGACTGGCATAATAAATATAGGTATCAAGGTTTGATTTGCCAATGGCTTCAATATTCCTTGAATGGTTCCGGATGAAGTTTTCAGGGTTGTCCATGCCAAGTTCTATGACAGATCTGATCGTTGCTTTTTCATTCAGTATTGCTGCCTCAATATATCTGTAACCTCTCAGCCATAAATCCATGAAAGATTTTTTATCCACATTGTAAAGCAGATCTGTAGATCTTCTTAGCTGTGCTCCTATTCTCTCAGAAGCATTGCCAACCACCTCGTTGCCTATTTTCAACGCCATATCATTGCCTGCACCTGCTATTGTATATGCTGCAGCCGCTGTTATTACACATACACGCTTCATCTGGGTAGGATCACATTTATCCGCCCTGTCCTGTGAGGTATGGTAGTAAAGGTCAGGCCATGTTATCATCATTATGCCCGGGACACCAACAGCGGGATCGTTAAATACTTCATGATCCGATGATCCGTAATGATCATCAACAGCATAGTAAAATGGCTGGTCCGATCCGCTCGGAGCAACGATCCTTTTCATAAACCCTCCTCTTCCGCTGAGAGCCAGTGCTGTTCTGTTGGTAATACCAACATATTCATAATAATTCTCCATCACGTCATTCAGGTAATGAGCATTACCGTATGTTGTCCTCTGAAGGCAAAGGAAGGATTTGCTTTCGGCCATTTTCAATCCAACCATATCAAGGTTTATATTACATAGAGTATTTTTCATAAGCTCTGTATGTTCTTTTACCCACGGGATTGTTCCCGAAAATTCAGGCACCCAGATAAACCTGATACTTCTTTCGGGTCTTTCTATGGTGCCAGCGTCTATCATCGATTTTAGCATCCTGGCAACTTCAAGGATGGCTGCCGATCCGGATATATTATCATTGGCCCCCTGCTTAACAAAGCCTTCAAACAGGTGAGCAGTCAGAATAATTTCCCCTGCATCGGGATTTGTTCCCCTGATAACGCACTCCGGTACTTCAAGCTGGTAATCGAGTATTTGGGACTTAACGGTAGCATGCACCCTTATCTTTTCGCCGGACATTAACCTGTCACGTAAAATATGGCCTTCCCTTGGCGGGAGGAAAAAACCAAATGTCAGGTTATTTTCAGAACCTCCCCGGCCTGAAATCCCTGTAATGGGTATGGCAAGATTAACTTCAAGGGGCCTGGGTGAATTAAAAGTTACAACACCCACGGCTCCATTTTTAATAGCATTGCTATGTACTGAACGCGGTGACCCTGAGGATAGTACTATTTTCCCTTCAACGCCTGCTTTAATTATCTCTTCTTCACTGCCCGCTCCTACCCAAACCAGTTCCGCTTCAACATCGGTATTTGTACTTCCCGAAGCCAGCATGGCTGTCAGGTCCCTGTAATCGGCAAGTTTGGAAAGCCCAGGGTTTACTTCCCACAGTTCACCGCTTATTCCATCCCAGTATGTACCTCCCGGATACCTGTTAATAACAATGTCTTCAAGTCCGTATTCACGGAGTTTAGACACAACATATTCAGTTTCGAAAAAATTACCGCTGTATTCACTGGCGGGCCTGTTATGGTTATAGGCTCCCATCTCGATAATATGAGACATGGCAGTTTCTCCAGAAGCTTCACCTATGATCTCATCCATAATCTTTTCGGGCAAAAGACTCCTGTAGGTTGAATTTTGAGCCCTGGCCTGCAGAATGCAAAAGGCTGAAATAAAAAGATAGATAATGACACTCTTATTCTTCATTTTCTCTGTGGGGTTTAAGTATTGATTAAATAAGTTTTAAAGATAGATGTATAAAGGTAATGTTCTTACCCTTACATATGTACTATCCCTGATGGTTTTTGCATAATTTAACATTTATCATTTGTCGGTTAATTTTCGTAAATTTGCACACTGTTTATTAAGTAGATGAGCACAAAATCGAGATATGACAGAAGGGGTGTTTCTGCCTCAAAGGATGACGTTCATAATGCTATCAGGGATATTGACAGGGGATTGTTCCCCGGAGCATTTTGTAAGGTAATGCCCGATATTCTGGGTGGCGATCCCGCCTATTGCAATATAATGCATTCAGATGGTGCCGGAACAAAATCCTCACTGGCATATATATACTGGAAGGAGACTGGCGACCTTGGTGTGTGGAAGGGTATTGCACAGGATGCAGTAGTAATGAATATTGATGATCTGTTATGTGTCGGGGCTACAGATAATATATTACTGTCATCAACTATTGGAAGAAACAAGAACCTGGTTCCCGGTGAAGTCATCAAAGCAATTATTTCAGGTACTGAAGAAGTGCTGGGAAAACTCAGGGACATGGGACTGAAGGTTTATCTTACAGGAGGTGAGACAGCTGATGTAGGGGACCTTGTGAGAACAATAATTGTTGATTCCACTGTGACGGCCAGGAAAAAAAGATCCGAAGTAATCACCAATGATAACATTTCTCCCGGGGATGTGATAGTAGGCCTTTCTTCCAGCGGGCAAACATCTTATGAAGAAGAATACAACAGCGGGATGGGGTCAAACGGACTTACCTCTGCAAGACATGATATATTCGCCATTTACCTGGCACAGAAATATCCGGAAAGCTATGACCCGGGGATGGAAAAGGAACTGGCCGCCGGATTCTGCCTGGGCGAGGGATTGGTGGCCGACTTGAGAGATATCGCGCTGGTGCGCCACTGTGGACGGGCCGTTCTCGACGAGATCGCCGAGGGAGATGCCCTGGACGAATCCCGCAACCGCGTGGACATC
>CAZSJH010000045.1:5379-16487 GCA_964607105.1 uncultured Rikenellaceae bacterium
AAAGGAACTGGTCTATTCAGGTACATACAGGCTCACAGACAGGATAGAAGAGCTGGGGCTTGATGCCGGCAAACTGGTTCTCTCACCAACACGGACATATGCTCCCGTTATTATTAAAGTTCTTGAAGAGCTATCAAGCCATATCCATGGAATGGTGCACTGCTCAGGTGGAGCCCAGACAAAAGTGATGAATTTTGTTAATGATATTCACATCATTAAAGACAATATGTTCCCTGTCCCTCCTTTGTTCCGGATAATTCAGAGTGAGTCGGGCACACCCTGGGAGGAAATGTACAGGGTCTTTAATATGGGGCACAGGTTTGAAATTTACCTTCAGTCTTCATATGCTGAACGGGTAATCGATATTGCATCCTCATTTGGAATGGAGGCAAGAATAATAGGGCATTGTGAATCCGGGGAAGGGAAAAGACTGACCATACATGGTGAGAAAGGCGAGTTTTATTATTAATATTTAACGATCTATGGCAAATAATATGATCCTTGAAAAGCTTCAGGGAGTTAAGGAACGATTTGAAGAGGTTGGAAGGCTTATAACAGAGCCTGATATAATATCTGACATGAAGAGGTATGTTAAGCTGAATAAGGAATATAAAGAGCTTGAACCAATAATTGAGGCTTATAACGAATACAGTAATGTTATATCCAATATTGAATCTGCCCGTGCCATGCTTGCGGAGGAGAAAGATCCGGAGATGCGTGAAATGGCTAAAGCGGAGCTTGAAGAGCTGAATGAGAAACTTCCGGGTATGGAAGAAGAAATTAAATTGCTTCTCCTTCCTTCCGATCCTGAGGATGATAAAAACGCAATTATAGAAATCCGTGCCGGAACAGGCGGGGACGAAGCAAGTATTTTTGCTGGCGACCTGTTCAGGATGTATTCAAAATATTGTGATGAAAGAAAATGGAAGATAGAAGTTAACACTTTCACTGAAGGCACTGTTGGAGGTTACAAGGAGATAGTGTTCACTATTACCGGGAATGGGGTTTACGGCGTGATGAAGTATGAATCAGGTGTCCACCGCGTGCAGAGGGTGCCCCAGACTGAGACCCAGGGCAGGGTTCATACATCGGCTGCCACTGTAGCTGTACTTCCCGAAGCCGATGAATTTGACGTTGAGGTGAAACAGGAAGATATAAGGAAAGATACTTATTGCTCATCAGGACCGGGCGGACAGTCAGTCAATACTACATACTCTGCCATCAGGCTTACTCATGTACCCACGGGCATAGTAGTTACATGCCAGGACGAAAAATCGCAGCTGAAAAACCTCGACCGGGCAATGAAAGAACTAAGAACGAGACTGTATAATCTAGAATACCAGAAATACCTTGATGAAATTTCTTCAAAGAGAAAGACAATGGTGTCAACAGGTGACAGGTCAGCAAAGATCAGAACATATAACTATCCCCAGGGAAGGATGACAGATCACAGGATCAACCTTACCATGTATAACCTTGAATCGGTGTTGAACGGAAATATCCAGGAGATAATTGATAAGCTTCAAATGGCCGAGAATGCAGAACGATTAAAAATAAATACTCTATAAACCTTTTTGAATATGACCGGAAAAGAACTGTTTGGAAATATATTGAAGAAAAGATCTTTCCTGTGTATTGGCCTGGATTCAGACATAAATAAAATACCTTCTTTTCTTCTTAATAAAGAAGATCCTGTATTTGAGTTTAATAAGGGCATTATTGACGCCACCCATAAATTCACGGTAGCATACAAACCAAATATTGCTTTTTATGAATCAAGAGGTGCTCATGGATGGATATCTCTTAAAAAAACAGTTGATTACCTGAGAAAGAATTATCCGGATATTTTCCTTATTGCCGATGCAAAAAGGGGTGACATAGGTAATACCTCGAAATTATATGCAAGGGCGTTTTTTGAAAATATGGATTTTGATGCTGTCACAGTCGCCCCTTATATGGGAGAAGATTCAATAAGCCCTTTTCTCGGATATCACGGCAGGTGGGTTATACTCCTGGCTTTAACCTCGAACAGGGGTGCTGATGATTTCCAGTATCATCCCGATGAGGAAAACAGTCTTTATAAACTCGTTCTTAATAAATCACAGTCATGGTCCGACAAGGAAAATATGATGTATGTAGTTGGAGCAACCAGGGCTGAGATGCTTTCCGATATACGGAAGATTGTACCCGATCATTTCCTGCTCATCCCCGGAATAGGAGCACAGGGTGGGAGTCTCGAAGAGGTGGTGGATCATGGGATGAACAGCTTTTGCGGATTACTGGTTAATTCATCCAGGGAGATAATATTTGCTGATGATACTGAGGGATATGCGGAAGTAGCAGCTGAAAAAGCCATTGCCCTGCAGAAGCAGATGGAAACGCACCTCCTGACAAAAGGGCTGCTTTAATTAATAAATAATTCGTTTTGTGAAGGTGCATTATTGCCAGGTATTTCCTATCTTTATGTGATCGCTGCATTATATGAACCATGAAAGAAGAATTTCTCCATTTTATATGGAAAAATACCTTATTTGAAAAGGCGGGCCTCAAAACAAGTACAGGCAAACCGCTGCTGGTATTGGAACCCGGAACGTATAACAGGGATTCCGGCCCTGATTTTTTCAATTCAAGGATCAGGCTGGGAGAAACCGAATGGGCAGGTAACGTGGAAGTACATATTAACGCTTCCGACTGGTACAGGCACAATCACCACAATGATCATAGCTTTGATAATGTCATATTGCATGTTGTAGCGAACAATGACATTATTGTTAATACAGCTTCGGGTTTTAAACCAGACACATACGTTATGAGGTGGCAAAAAGAAGTGGAAGACAGGTATAATCAATATTTATACAATCCACATGTAATTGCCTGCAGCGGGGAAATAGGTGCACTTCCCCGTTTCTACCTGAGGCACTGGGTCAGCCGTATGGCAGTAGAACGCCTGGAGAGAAAGATGAGCAGGATCGAGGAGATCCTCAGGTCTACAAATAATGACTGGGATGAAACACTATACAGGTTGCTGGCAAGATATTTTGGACTGAAAGTAAATTCGGATCCTTTCTACCTGCTTTCCTGTCGTATGCCATTGAAGATAATGAGGAAGCATGCCGACAACAGGCTGCAGGTTGAATCTCTTCTGTACGGGCAGGCAGGAATGCTTGAACCGGGTGTTTTCGAAAACGAGATATATGATGAATATTATTCTGCATTATTAAAGGAATACAGGGTGCTCAGCAGAAAATACAGGCTTAAACCCATTGATCACTGGATGTGGAAGTTTCATCGCTTGAGACCGGTCAATTTCCCTACTATAAGAATATCACAGTTTGCAGGCTTGATAAGTACAGGGAGGTCATTATTCGGGATGGTTAAGGATAGTAATACCATTGAAGAACTTACAGGCATATTTATGTGTGAAGCATCTGATTACTGGACCAATCACTTTACTTTTGGCTCCTATAAGCAGGGAAAGGTAAAAAGGGCCGGAAATACTATGATAAGACTATTACTTATTAATACCATAATTCCCTTGTTGTTTCTTTATGGAAAAGAGACTGGCAATATTAAATATTGCGAGAGGGCTACAGACCTGCTCGACGGTATTAAACCTGAGAATAATCGTATAACCAGGGAATGGGCCGCTGCAGGCATCGAGGCCAGTTCAGCACTTGAATCCCAGGGCCTTATACACCTCCGTGAGCTTTATTGTAAAAATAGACTATGCCTTGATTGTCAATGTGGAAGTAAATTAATAAGTTTGGGAAGGAATATAAATTCAGGAGATAGCTATTTACTGGAGGAGCCAGGGGAAATACACTGATTACTATGTCAAAACCCTATTTTAAACTTAAGGCGGCACCTATGATCAGGTCAGCCATTACCGGATTAATCCTGGTGTTAATTATTGTATTAACTGGGACGACAGGATATATGGTAATTGAAAGACTGAATCCTCTGGATGCCCTGTACATGACAGTAATAACTATGGCTACTGTAGGCTTCAGGGAAGTTTCCGATTTTCATAATTCCGGTAAATTATTTACAATATTTCTGATAATAGGCAGTTTTGGTATTTTCGGTTATGTAGTCACTATGGTTACACGTTATGTGGTAGATGGCGTTTTTACTCATTTTTATAAAGACAATAAGGTGAAAAAGAAGATTGACAGACTTAGAGATCATGTTATACTCTGCGGCTTTGGCCGTAACGGAAAACAAGCCGCTTCAGACCTGGTAGATCATGACAAGGAATTTCTTGTTATCGAAAAAGATCCCGGAGTGGTGGAATACCTCCGCCGGTCAACAGACTACCTGTATATTGAAGGAGATGCAACTAATGAAGAAGTCCTTGAGCATGCAAATATCGGGAATGCCAGGGCTCTGATTACAACATTGCCAGTTGATGCTGACAACTTGTTTGTTGTGCTTACAGCAAGACAGATAAGGCCGGATATACTTATAATCAGCAGGGCCTCGGATGATAACTCTGATGTTAAACTTAAAAGAGCCGGGGCATCAAATGTTATTATGCCTGATAAAATAGGTGGAACACGAATGGCCAGGCTGGTGGTTGATCCTGATGTGGTAGAATTTATTGACACTGTGCTTATGCAACCCAAAGGTGTTAAAATCGTTGAATTGTCTTGTAAAGATATGGCTGAATGCTTTGAAGGGAAATCAATTAAAGACCTTGATATACATAAGCGGACAGGTGCAAATATTATAGGACTTAAAAATAAATCGAGACAATATCTTATAAACCCACCTGCAGCCACACTGCTATCGCCTGATGATCAGCTATTTGTTCTGGGCACAACGGAAGATATTACCAACCTGAAAGAACTAATTCAAAAGGGAGTATAGGATTGACTTGTAATTGGTTTATTTCCTTTTTTGACGAATGTTCGAAAGTTTTTGATGAATAGTCGAAAAAAACTCTAAAATTACGCAACCCGCGGCACGATTTATGCGTCTTTTCTATAAGAGAGCGTATAGTTAATTTCTCTGTTTTTGTTTTCTCAACATCAAATATGGAATTACCTGTACGGATTATGTTTATCGACTTTGTTTTTTTAGCTTATGTTTGATTTTATTGATAAAAATATTATATCTTTGCGTTCCAAATTCAGGCAGGTAATCCTGAAGTCTAATAATATTTATTTAACAGATATGTACCTTACTACAGATAAGAAAAAAGAAATATTTAATCAATACGGCGGGTCTGAGATGGATACAGGCAGTGCTGAGGGGCAGATAGCTTTATTTTCATATCGTATTGGCCACCTCACTGAACATCTTAAAAAGAATAAGAAAGATTATAATACCCAGAGAGCTTTGGTTAAGCTGGTAGGTAAACGTCGCAGGTTACTTGACTATCTGAAAGGAAAGGATATCGACCGATATCGTGAAATAATTAAAGCTTTGAAGCTGCGTAAGTAACAGTATATACTAAAAAGGCAATTTCAGATTGCCTTTTTTTGTTTTATTTACGTAATTTCGTCACCTTAATATAAGGATAATATAAAATGTATAAACTAATTGAGAAGACTATTGACCTCGGAGATGGCAGGTCAATAACATTTGAAACCGGAAAGATGGCCAGGCAGGCTGATGGAGCTGTTTTACTGAAGACAGGCAATACCATGCTGCTGGCAACGGTGGTTTCTGCCAAAGAGGCTAAGGAAGATGTCGATTTTATGCCTCTGTCAGTTGACTATAAGGAAAAATATGCCTCCCTTGGAAGGTTTCCCGGAGGATTTATGAAACGTGAAGCAAGACCTTCGGATTACGAAGTGCTTATTGCAAGGCTTGTTGACCGGGCATTACGTCCGCTTTTCCCTGAAGATTATCATGCTGAAACTTTTGTTACAATAAACCTGGTCTCGGCTGATCAGGATGTTATGCCCGATGCGTTTGCAGGTCTGGCTGCCTCGGCTGCCCTGGCTGTATCTGATATACCTTTCGCCGGGCCAATATCGGAAGTACGTGTTGCCAGGATAGATAATGAGTTTTGTATAAATCCGGGGATCAAACAGCTTGAAAATGCTGACCTTGATATCATTGTCGGGGCAACATATGATAATATACTCATGGTTGAAGGAGAAATGAAAGAAGTACCCGAGGATGTGATGCTTGAAGCTATTAAATTTGCTCATGCGGAGATTAAAAAGCATTGCAAAGCCCAGATGGAACTAGCAAAAATGGTGAAAGCTACAAAGAAACGGGAATATTCACATGAGGAAAATGATGAAGTACTGAAAAAGAAAGTATGGGATGATACTTATAAAAAGTTATATAAGGCTGTCTCAAAAAAGATACCCGATAAACATCAGAGGACAGAAGAAGTAGAGAAGATCAAAGAGGAGTTCATGTCTCAGTTTAAAGAAGAAGAGGAGGTGAATGAGCTGCTTGTGGATAAATATTTTCATGATGTACACAAAGAAGCTGCCAGACAAATGGTGCTGGATGAGAAAGTAAGACTTGACGGTAGAAAAACAGATGAAATAAGACCCATATGGTGTGAAGTGGATCCTTTACCTGCCGCACATGGTTCAGCTATTTTCACGAGGGGCGAGACGCAATCACTTACCACGGTAACGCTGGGAACAAAACTCGATGCAAAAACTATTGATGAAGTGCTCTTCCAGGGATCTCAGAAATTTGTATTGCACTATAACTTCCCACCCTTCTCAACAGGTGATGCCCGTCCGGCAAGGGGAACAAGCAGGCGCGAGATTGGTCATGGTAAACTGGCACACAGGGCACTTAAGAATATGATGCCCAACGATGATGAAAATCCCTATACCATGAGAGTGGTTTCCGATATACTCGAATCAAACGGATCATCATCAATGGCTACGGTATGTGCCGGAACACTGGCACTAATGGATGCAGGTATACAAATATCAAAACCAGTGTCGGGAATAGCAATGGGTCTTATTACAGACAAAAACAGTGATAAGTATGCAGTGCTTTCTGATATCCTCGGTGATGAAGACCACCTGGGTGATATGGACTTTAAGGTTACCGGTACTAAAGACGGTATAACTGCAACACAGATGGATATTAAGGTTGAAGGACTCTCATATGAAATACTTGCTGAAGCACTTGAGCAGGCACGTAAGGGAAGGCTCCATATACTGGAAGTGATGGGAAAGGTGATTTCAGAACCCAGGCCCGATCTTAAACCACATGCCCCGAGAATAGAAAAAATTATTGTACCGAAAGATATGATAGGTGCAATAATTGGACCGGGAGGGAAAGTGATACAGGAAATACAGAGAGAAACTGAAACCACTATCGTTGTTGAAGAAATAAATAGTATGGGAGTGGTTGATATTTTCGGTGAGAATCTCGAAGGTATAACCAAGGCACTTAACTGGATAAACCGGATCATTGAAGTCCCTGAAATAGGTAAGACATACAAGGGTAAGGTAGTGTCAGTTGTCAGCTTTGGCGCCTTTGTGGAAATAATACCAGGGAAGGAAGGCCTTCTGCATATTTCTGAAATAGAATGGCATAAGATTGATGCCGTTGATGATGTGCTCAAAGAGGGTGATGAGGTCGAGGTCAAATTGTTGGATATTGATCAAAAAACAGGGAAATTTAAATTATCAAGGAAAGCCCTCTTACCAAGACCCCCCAGGGAACAGGGAGATAACAGGCATGATGGTGATGAGCGCCGGCATGATGGGGGTGGTGACCGCCGGCATGATGGGGGTGGTGACCGCCGGCATGGCCACAGACCGGGAGGAGACAGGAAAAAGAACTACCGGAAATAAATAACTACGAAAGACAAAAGACAAAGGTAGAGACCTTGCAGCGCAACGTCTCTACGTCCTTAATGATATATTCAGTCATTCCATTTTATTTTATACTTCGGTTGACTATTTTTGTACCAAAAGACAATTAATTTGGAAACAAGGTACCAGTATATAGTTATCGAAGGTAACATCGGGGCGGGAAAAACAAGCCTCGCCAGGAAGATAGCCGATACTTACGGGGCCAGCCTGATACTTGAGAAGTTTGCAGATAATCCCTTTCTTCCGAAGTTTTATAAGGAACCAGAGAGGTATGCATTTCCACTGGAACTTTCATTCCTTGCTGAAAGATACAGGCAATTGAAAAATGAAATAGGGCATTTTGACATATTCAATCCCTTCACCGTGGCCGATTTTTATTTCATGAAGTCAATCGTTTTTGCATCAGCCACTCTTGAAGAAGATGAATATAAGCTGTACCGGCAGCTGTTCCACATAATTTACCAGTCACTGCCCAAACCTGACCTGTACATATACCTGCACGTTGACACAAGCGGCCTTGTCAGGAATATTAAACGCCGGGGAAGAGACTATGAATCCACAATAGATGAAGAATATCTGCTGAAAATACAAAACAGTTATTTTAACTGGTTCAGGCAAAACCCCGATCATACTTATCTTATCATCGATATCAATAACATTGACTTCGTAAATAATGAGGAAGATTATTCAAAAATGCTTGATATAATTTTTAGTCAGAGCCACAGTAAAGGACTTAACAGAGCTATTTTAGAGTAATTTTACACTGGAGTTGACACATATTCTGTAATTTTTTATTAGATTTGCATTATTATCGTTGTTAATACTTGATCAACAATTAAATAATTAATATTTGTTACCATGAAAAAAATCAGAAGCTATTTTATTCTTGTTATTGCTGCTGTCCTCATGACAGGCTGTAGTGGATTGAATAAGATGAAACAAAATTATGACGAGGTCAAATATGAGGTAATTCCTGAAGTTCTGGAAACTCATGCTGGTACTGTTGCCTTGACTATTAAAGGTACTTTCCCTGAGAAATATTTTGATAAAAACGTAGTGCTTGAAGCAACTCCTGTTCTTGTCTACACTGGTGGGGAAACACAATTTGAGAAAGTTGCGTTACAGGGTGAGAAAGTCCAGGCAAATAATGAAGTAATATCGAACGCGGGTGATAATTTTACCTACACCAGTTCGGTACCTTATGAAGAAGCCATGCGTAGGTCAGAACTTATACTCAGAGTTACAGGAACAAAGAAAAGCAATTCAGTTGACTTTGATCCTTTGAAGCTGGCCGATGGAGTTATAGCTACATCTACAATGGTTGAAACCGGTAAACCCATGCCAATCATAATGGCTGATAATTTCAAGCGTATTATACCCGAAGAAAGGATAGCCGATATACATTACCTGATCAATATGGCAAATATCAGGAACACAGAGCTTAAGTCAGAGGATGTTGCGGCTCTCAAGGAATATGTCGAACTTGTTAAAACAGAAGAAGATCTTGAGTTCATTGATATGCTCATAAGTGCTTATGCATCACCGGACGGTCCGCTGGATTTTAATGATAAGCTTGCATCCAAAAGGCTTGAATCAGCCAGCAAGTATATTAAGCGTGAATTTGAAAAATCTGAAATTGAGGATATAAACAAAGAAGGATTCGTTAAAAGCCAGGCAACAGCCGAAGACTGGGAAGGTTTTAAAACAGAGGTGCAGAATTCAAACATGGAGGACAAGGACCTGATAATTCGTGTGCTCTCAATGTATTCCGATCCAGCTGTACGTGAACAGGAAATCAAGAACATGGCTTCTGCTTTTGAAGTACTGAAAGATCAAGTACTTCCTAAGCTGAGAAGGTCAAAGCTTATTGTTAATGTAAATAAGATAGGCCGTTCGGATGAAGAAATACTCGAACAGATCAATTCTGATCCTACAGTACTTGATGTGGAAGAATTACTTTATGCTGCTACCCTGACTGATAATCTTGATGAGCAACTTAAATATTATGAAATTGCCGCAAAGCAGAATCCTAAATGCCTCAGGGCTTATAATAATATAGCCAGTGTCGCATTGGACCTTGGAGATGCAGGTGCAGCCAAAGCTGCATTAGAAAAAGCCAAAGCAATTAAAAATGACGATGTTGTTAAAAATAATCTGGGCTTCGTAGCTCTCATGGAGGGAAATATAGAAGAGGCTGAAGAATATTTTACTTCAATGACAAGTGCAACAGATGAGTCTAAATATGGCCTTGGTTCAATAGCAATTATTAATGGTGATTATGACAGGGCTGTTAATTATTTCGACAATGAACCATCATTCAATAATGCACTGGCGCACATCCTTAAAGGTGACCTGAGCAAAGCTAAAAACATGCTTGATAATATGGAAATGTGTCCGGATGGCGGCACTTCATACCTTAAAGCAGTTATAGGTGCCAGGATGGATAACAAGGACTATATGCTTAGTGGATTGCGTGAAGCTATAAATTACAATCCGGATTGGGTGGAATATGTCCTCAAGGACGTGGAATTTGCTAAATTCTTTAACGACGCAGATTTTCTTTCATTGGTGCAGTAAGAGAATAATTCAATTATAATTTAAATGGTGTCTCATTTAGGGGGCACCATTTTTTTATGGAATGATGGAATGCTATGTATTAAGCCAAATATAATCCATTAATCAAGGTATCATATTTTGCAGTGCACTTATATTTCAGGATGGCAGATGATACAATTTTGAGAAAAGGTCCCAGAGCACAATCCCGACCGACACCGACACGTTAAATGAGTGCTTGGTTCCATACTGCGGTATCTCAATGCAGTGATCAGAAATATCAATTATTTCCTGTTGAACGCCATTTACTTCATGGCCAAAGATCAGGGCATAGTTTTTATTTTCCTCAGGGTGAAAATCCTGAAGATGTGTCGACCCTTCAGCCTGTTCAAGAGATATTATTATATAACCTTCATTGAGCAGTTCACCTATTGCATCTGCAGTATTCTTAAAATAAGTCCACTTTACCGATTCTGTGGCACCAAGAGCCGTTTTGTGAATATCCCTGTGGGGCGGACAAGCCGTTATACCACACAGATAAACTGCTTCAGCCTTCAGACAGTCGGCCGTTCTGAAAACAGAACCTATGTTATTGAGACTTCTGATATTATCCAGTACTATTACGAAGGGACTTTTGTGAGATTCCCTGAATTCTTCAACCGTCTTCCTGTTCAGTTCTGACATCTTCAGCTTGCGCATAACATCTGCATTTTTTACTAAAATATAGAAAAAAAATGTAATTTGGCT
>CAZSJH010000046.1:0-1003 GCA_964607105.1 uncultured Rikenellaceae bacterium
CGTGGAATTACTGCTGATGAAAGACCCTGTGCTGTATGATGAGTTTATGCAGTTAAGCAGAAGGAAGAAGAAACAGATGATGTTCCTTTATCTGAGAAAGTATAATGAAAAACACCCCTTATATTTACCTGAATAGCATATGATTAAAAAACTGACATTTTTACTGGCACTAATTCTCCCGGGGAGTGGATTATATTCACAGGCACCATTCCCTGATCAGGGAGAGGTTGAACGTTTTTACAATACAAAAACCCTTGTCGTTTTGGAGAACGATATGTTTTCGGCATATAATGTTTTCATTAAAGATGTAATTGCTGAATACTGGCAGCTAACTGATTATGATTTTATTAGCGCTTCAGAGTTCGATGAGAAGAGAAAAGATCCTTCATACTCATTTATTGTGCTCACCACTACACGCTTTGACAGGGATAAATCAGGAGCATTTTTCAATTTTGTCAACCTCCTGCTTGGCAAGGATGTAGGAAGGATAGAAGAAATGCCCGAATTCTGTGCCGTACCTCTTTCGATACAGGGTGTGGATGATATCGAATATTCACATAAACTTGGAATGGTAATAAGGTTCATGCAGGCACACGTGGATCATATCAGGGAAGATCCTTCACAAAAAGGTAAGAAATATCTGGAGTACTATAATAAATTTATTCCTGAAGCACTAGATAAAACTATCCTTGTTTCTGAGAACGACCTGGTTCCTGAACTCAGAGCACCGGAAGCTGCTGAAGAGTATTATCCTGATAATATGAAAGTTGTAAGTGAGGAGCAAATTGATGAGGCAATAAAAAACCAGGCTGAGAATACACTTGTCCTGCATAAGGTAGGGCCTGTTAAAGCTGAGAAGGGTGGTTTATGCTTTAAGATGCTCCTGGGTACAGATGATGCCAGGATGTATTTCTATGGAGAACACAGGATATCAGACAGGAGGCCTAACGGTTTACTGGTTAACGACCTGAAACGTATAGGCAGGTTCTGAAAATGCAGCATG
>CAZSJH010000046.1:1013-16430 GCA_964607105.1 uncultured Rikenellaceae bacterium
ATGATGACATTTCCGCCGTCTTTAAATAAAACTGAAGAAATGAATGAAATCAGAGTTTTGTCAGAGTCAGAAAGAAACTGGGCAATGTTTTGCCACCTTAGTACTTTCTCAAGTCTTATAATACCTTTTGGCGGTATAATAGGACCGCTAATCTGCTGGTCAGCAAAGAAACATGAATCTTCTTTTGTTGACCAGAACGGGAAAGCTGCTTTGAATTTCCAGCTATCAATGCTGCTCTATACTATTGTTTGTATCCCACTGATGTTTATAATAATAGGCTTCGTACTTCTGGGAGCCTTACTTATAGTTGAACTTGTGTGCGTTATCCTGGCAAGCATAAGGGCAGCCCAGGGAGAAGATTATAAATACCCGCTCTGTATACCATTCATACAATAAAGTTGAGAGGTTTAGGGTTTTAGAGGTTTAGGTGTTTAGGGTTTTAGGGGTTTTGTTGAACTGTCCCGAAAAAGCATCTTGCTTTTTCGAGGATCCTCGAATCGAAGATTCGGGATTGAACCGTTTAACTGTTGAATTGGGATTCCTCTCTGGTTAGCGCCAGTCATGGGAACAGCCCTGCGGCTAAGGTTCCTCGGTCCCATCAATCCATTCTTTCATTAATCTATTAATCCATCATTCCATTCTTCCATTATTAGATTGATTTTTCTTAATTTTATGCCTTAATCAAATTATTGGGCTTGATGGTAAAAGGACCCGCTATTCCAAAAGGAACAAGAGACTTTGGGCCTGCTGAAGTGATCAGGAGGAATTATATTTTTAACACTATAAAGGCGGTTTTTCGCCTGTATGGGTATCAGCCTATTGAAACACCTGCAATGGAAAACCTGTCTTCACTGCTTGGTAAATATGGCGAGGAAGGTGACAGGTTATTGTTTAAAATACTCAATTCGGGAGATTTTATATCAGGCATTGATAATGACATCCTTCTTAACTCGGGTTCGGGGGAACTGTCATCAATGATATCGGAAAAGGGCTTACGTTACGATCTTACTGTCCCCTTTGCCCGCTACGTCGTTCAGCATCGTAATGACATAAATTTCCCTTTTAAAAGGTACCAGATACAACCTGTTTGGAGGGCTGACAAGCCCCAGAAAGGAAGATACAGGGAATTTTACCAGTGTGATGTTGATGTTATTGGCGACAACTCATTGTTCAATGAATATGAACTCATTAAGATTATTGATGATGTTTTTTCCCGCCTCTCTGTCAGGACTGGTATAATAATTAACAACAGGAAACTGTTGAATGGTATTGCTGAAATAATTGGAGAAAAGGACAGGATTGGGGATATCACTGTTGCAATAGACAAGCTTGAAAAGGCTGGCATTGATAATGTAAACAGGGAGCTGGCTGCAAAAGGACTCTCAGAGGATGCTATAAAAAACTTGCAACCTATACTGTTTCTGGAAGGATCAGCCGAAACCAAATTCAGCCAACTGGGTAAAATATTGGAAAAGTCAGAAGATGGCATGAAAGGCTTAAGGGAAATGAAAACACTTTTCGAATACCTTAATAATGATTCCCTGGTATCCTCCTTAGAATTCGATCTGACACTGGCCCGGGGGCTGGATTATTACACAGGTGCAATTATAGAAGCTCGGGCACTGGATATGGAAATAGGCAGTATTTGTGGTGGAGGGAGGTATGACGACCTTACAGGTATATTCGGATTGGAAGGTGTTTCCGGTGTGGGAGTATCTTTCGGTGCCGACAGGATATATGATGTGATGAACCACCTTGATTTATTCCCCGGGCAATCTGAACAGGATACAAAAGTACTATTCATTAATTTTGGAGAAAAAGAAGAAAAATATTCAATTCCTATTCTTAACAGTCTTAGAAAAGCAGGTGTATCATCTGAATTATTTCCCTCGGCTGTCAAGATAAAGAAACAAATGGCATATGCAAATTCAAGGGATATTCCATGGGTGGTCATTGCAGGCGATAATGAGATCAGCAGCGGAAAAATAACTGTTAAAAATATGAGTACCGGCGATCAGGATGTGATCAAAAAAGATGAACTTATTGATTTCCTCAAAAAGCATAATTAAGACATTGACATGCAGAAGATATTTGAAATAAGCCCGCAAGCCCTTGAAGAAAAAACGATAGGGGATATTCTTGATAATAAATATATACTTGGCCTTGAAGGAGAGTCAACCAGGCTTATAAAGGAGTGCAGGCAATACCTGGATAAGATGATAGAATACCATGATAAGCCTGTATATGGTGTTACCACGGGCTTTGGTGCCTTATATGACAGGGTGATAAGTTATGACCAGCTAAACCAGCTGCAGAAAAATCTGGTTATGTCGCATGCCTGTGGTACGGGCCGGGAAGTAAGGGATGATATTATCAAGCTTATGTTGCTTTTCAAGGTACATGCATTGAGCCTTGGTAAGTCTGGTGTGCAGATGAAGACTGTTGATAGGCTTAAGGATATGTATAATGAAGGCATTTATCCTGTTGTTTTTGAGCAGGGTTCACTTGGTGCTTCAGGTGACCTGGCTCCCCTGGCACACCTGGTTCTCCCGCTGATAGGACTGGGAGAAGTAAGGTACAGGGGTAAGAGATACGATTCTTCCTATATTAATAAAAAAATGGGATGGACTGTTATTGAACTACAGTCGAAAGAAGGCCTTGCATTATTAAATGGAACCCAGTTTATGAGTGCTCATGGATTTTACGTGCTGCGTAAGGCAAGGCAACTGTTAAGGGCTGCTGATGTTATTGCATCAATATCCTTGGAAGCATTCGATGGAAGGAATGAACCTTTCATGGAACATCTGCATAATATAAGGCCCCATAAAGGCCAGCAGCATGTGGCTTCTTTTATACGCAGGATATTGAAAGGCAGCGAGATTACAAAACAAGCTAAGAAACATGTCCAGGATCCATATTCCTTCAGATGCATCCCCCAGGTACACGGGGCAAGTTATGATGCAATAGAGCACGCAGCGGGAATAATTATGACGGAGATTAACTCTGTTACCGATAATCCGACGATATTCCCGGATGAGGACATGGTAATCTCAGGAGGCAATTTTCATGGCCAGCCACTGGCTCTGGTATTTGATTATATGGCCATAGCCCTTGCTGAGCTGGGGAGTATCTCGGAACGAAGGGTCTACAGACTTATATCAGGTCAGCGCAACCTGCCTGAGTTCCTTATTGCCAACCCGGGACTGAACAGTGGTTTCATGCTCCCTCAGTATACCGCCGCATCTATTGTTAGCCAGAATAAGCAGCTGGCAACACCGGCCTCCGTTGATTCAATACCCTCATCAAATGAACAGGAAGACCATGTGAGTATGGGAGCTAATGCTGCCACTAAATTACTGATAGTGGTCGAAAACCTTGAAAAAATTCTTGCAATTGAATTACTTAGCGCCAGCCAGGCAATTGAATTCAGGCGCCCGCTCAGGTCTTCAGATTATATTGAGAATATATTGTCAGAGATTAGAAAAGACATACCTTTTATAAGTAATGACCGTGTCCTGTATACCGAAATAGAAAAATCAGTTCAGTTTATCCGGAATAATCATTTTCCGGATTAAAGACCTTCCCATGTCCCTGGTTTAATAAATTATATTACCCCTTGTTGAGGTATTACGTATATGGGATGTTTTAATCCATCTAGAAAATTCTCAATGGCGATGATTTTCCTGATTCTATCCTGAACCTTTTTTCAATTGTGAAATGTGTGGCTTTTGCATACAATGCCCTGTAGATAATTCGATATGAGCCTGGCAACAGTACCAGGGGTATCGATTTTTCCCTTGTATCAACAGTATAAACCCATTCCAGGTCACCATTTCTCTCAACGAAAAGCTCGCAGATACCTTCGTTATCTACAAGGAAAGTTATCACTCCCGGCTGTGGTACTGTTATGGTAGTTTGTTCCCCCGGGCGTATCTCCACGTCATTAATTTTAGTTACAGGCAGGGTAGGTATTTCAATATCATACTTACCGGTGATATATTTATTACCATCATTCATTTTCTGTCTGCAGAGTGTTCTTATTTCACCACTTTCCCTTACAATGAATTGCAAATTTTTGAACTGGTTTCCCCTTTCCTGGTTTATCAGTAAGGTTCCCTGGGGGGCGTCAATAGCCACAGTATTATGCTTTCCGGGTGCCAGCTGAAGTTTGTCAAATGATACAGGTGGCATGGTGTGGACCTTTATCCTGTAATCAAGGAGGGGGTCAATTCTAAGGGTATCCGGTACTCCCCTTTGATTCATAGTATGAATGAAATTATATTTCAGTCTGCCTGTTTTCATATTATAGAATGACATTGGCACATTTGTTTCAGAAGGAAAGCCGAATCCGTCGATAAGGTTTACCTGAAGTGATGTTTCTGTGAGAGCATGGGTAATTACTATGTCAAGAACTTCTTCAAAACGCTCTTCGGTATTTGCATTATATATATTCCCGAGGCAGTTGAAAGATGCTTCGAGTTCGGGATCAAGGCCTATACCTATAATGAAAGGTTTAAGTATTATTCCTTGTTTTTGCAGTTCGAGTGATACTGCACAGGGATCGCCGTCACAAGCTTCAATACCATCGGTAATAAGAATTATAACATTCCTGCACCCTTCACATTCCCTGAAATCATTTACTGATGCTGCCAGTGAATTTGCTATTGGTGTCGTCCCTTTTGGAGAAAGGCTTTGCATCTTCCTTTTTATCCGGTAAGCATTATCGGCAGAAAAGGGTACTTCAAGTCTGGTATCATCGCAATCCTGCGGGGGTACAACACTCTGATGGCCATACACCCGGAGGGCCATTTCTACATTCTCGAATTTAGCCAGGCTGTCAACGGTCCTGCTCAGGAACTTGCGGGCAATATCTATTTTTTTCTCATCATCCCAGTGCCCCGACATGCTCTGCGAACAATCAAGAATAAAAAGGATCCTGGTCTCTTCACTATTTTCACTTATTTGCTGGCCTGCCAGAAATAAAGGCATCAAAGACAGCACTGCAAGGTGAATAGTGGCAGTAAAAATTTTTCTAAAGTCTAATTTTGACCTATCAAGCAACTTTATACTCATAAAGTATTGTCTGTGTTATGAATTAATCAACTTTTATTAATAATAAACGTAAGTATAAAGATAATTATATAAGTCTTACCTGTCTTTTTGATAAATTTGCATCCTACAAATAAATACATATCATTTTTATGTCACTTCAATGCGGTATTATCGGGATTACCAATGTAGGAAAAACAACTATTTTTAATTGCGTATCAGACAATAAGGTTGAAACTAACGCTTACGCATTCAGTGCCTCCCGCTCGAATATAGGCTCAATTAAGGTGCCTGACAGCAGGTTACAGGAGCTTGAGAAACATCAGCCTACCGAAAAGGTCGTTCCAACAACTGTTGAATTTGTGGATGTTCCCGGGCTGGCTAAAGGTTCCAGCAGGGGTGAGGGGGTTGGTAACAAATTTCTGGGAGATATCAGGAATACCGATGCCCTGATACACGTTCTGAGATGTTTTGAGGATGATAACCTGCCACATATTGATGGTTCGGTTGATCCAATACGTGATCTTGAGAATATTGATTTTGAATTACAGGTTAAAGATCTTGAATCGGTGGTAAAAAAAATTGGAAGGCTTGAAAAAGTTGCCAAATCAGGAGACGTTGACGCAAAGAAAGGACTCGAGGTACTGACCAGACTGAATGATCATATTGAAGGCTTGAATAATGCACGCGATTTCAATATAAAACCAGAAGAGAGGAAATATATAGATGACCTGTTCCTGCTTACAATTAAACCTGTTATCTACGTATGTAATGTAGATGACAGGTCAGCCATAAGTGGCAATGTATTTGTTGAGAAGGTAAAAGAACAACTCACGGGCAGCGATTCTGAGATACTGGTTATTGCAGGAGCCCTGGAAGCAGAAATATCAGAACTGGATAATGATGAAGACAGGCTGGAATTCCTGAAGGATATAGGATTGTCAGAACCAGGGGTTAACAAGCTTGTAAGGAGCGCTTACAGAATGCTCGACCTGCAGACTTTCTTTACGGTGGGCCCAAAGGAGATCAGGGCCTGGACAATTAAGAAAGGGATAACTGCCCCACAGGCAGCAGGGGTAATACATTCGGATATGGAACGAGGATTCATAAGGTCTGAAGTAATGAAATTTGATGATTTTGTAAACCTTGGATCCGAACAAGCATGCCGGGAAGCCGGTAAATTTTTCGTGGAGGGTAAGAATTATATTGTTAAAGACGGCGACATAATGCATATCAGGTTCAATGTTTAAATTTGTGTATGTCATTTAAGAAGCACATATTGTTCCTTTTTCTCACAGGCAATTTAATAATTGCCTATGCCCAGGAAAGAGATTACGATGAAAAGCTGTTTGAACAGATAAATTTGTACGGACAGACAGAGGTATCTTTTCAGTATCCGGGTTATCATGATCTGACTGAAATAGGAAAACTCATCCCGGTTTCAAAAGTGGAAGATGGTATGGTGTATTGTGTGTTATCAGGACGTGATATTAATAAGTTTTTATCATTGCACCTGAATTATAAAATCATACCTCGTATAACCAGCAAGGCTGTTGAGTCAGCTCAGTCGGTTGAACAGGCTATGAACTGGGATCTGTACCCCACCTATGGACAGTATGATACTATTGTGCACAGGCTTGCGGCTGATTATCCTTTTCTCTGCATGGTTGATACAATAGGTGAAAGTGTTGAGGGGAGACTTATACTTGCCCTGAAAATATCAGATAATGTCTATAAAGACGAAGATGAACCGGAAGTATTTTATACATCCAATATGCATGGAGATGAACTTCAGGGTTTTGTCCTTATGTTGCGCCTCGCGGAGCACCTGCTTATGAATGCGGACAACGGTGGGCTTGAGCAGGCACTGGTCGACAGTCTGGAAATATGGATTAACCCACTGTCCAACCCTGATGGGACTTATCATTTTGGAGATACCATAACTTATCCTACAAGGGCTAATGCAGATGGTACTGACCTGAACAGAAATTTTCCCGACCCGCTGGATGCTTCTATTATTCCTGATGTTGAGAATATAGCAATGATAAACTTCATGAGGTCAAGGAATTTTGTTCTCTCGGCAAATTTCCATGCAGGATATGAAGTGCTTAATTTCCCCTGGGACCGTTGGCTATCAAAAATTCATGCTGACAGCGTGTGGTTCTATAATATTTGCAGGGAATATGCTGATACGGTACATAACCATTCGGTTGCTGCTTACATGGATTCATATAACGATGGTGTGGTGAGAGGTGCAGTATGGTATCAAGTAATTGGAGGAAGGCAGGATTATGTGACATATGAGCTCCAGGGAAGGGAGGTGACTATAGAGCTGGATGATACAAAGGAAACACCGGCTGCACAATTACCACTGTTGTGGGATTATAATTACAGATCACTCCTGGGATTTCTCGAGAATGTATTTTACGGTATACATGGGAAGGTAATAGATGATGCTACCGGAGAACCCGTTGAGGCAAAAATATTTATAAGCGGTCATGATAAGGATAGTTCACATGTATATTCAGATCCCCTGAGAGGCAGGTTTGTGAGAATGATCAGCCCGGGGACGTGGAGCATAAGCGTTTTGGCCAATGGTTACGAGACAAAAACGCTAAGTGGTATTACAGTTGAAGATAATCATCAGGAATATATTACCATAAGGCTCATGGGAGCTTCCTCGGTAAATGATATCGCTAAAGAAAATAATCTCAAAATATGGCCAGTGCCGGCTGCAAATCAAATATATCTGGAAACGGGTAAATTTGTTGGCAGCATATTAAATATACGTATATATAACCAGTTAGGAATGCTTGCATCCGAATTTATAGATACCCCGATTGATAAAGAGAAACTGGAGATAGATATTTCACATCTGCCTCATGGTTATTATATTATATCTTTGAATGATACCCATGGCTGCAATTATATTGGCCGCTTCATCCGTTACTGATTAATATGTATGGCATGTTAACAGTCATTTGCCCGGCCTTGCATGTAATTAGAAAACACTTAATTTTGCGACTGAAATTCTCTGTTATGTTCCAATGGTGCGAGGCACGTTAATATTACTATAAGATGAAAAGAATCACCGGTTTATTACTGCTGCTGGTTTTATTCCAGCAGTCATATTCGCAGAATGCATATATACCCCCGGGAAAACCCACCCTGGTTATTGGTATTGTGATTGAGCAGTTCCGTTACGACTATCTTGACAAATACTGGGATTTGTTCTCCGAAGGCGGCTTTAAGAAGCTTATCAACGAAGGAACATTTTACAAGAATGCCTCATATGATTTTTTTCTTACACAGTCTGCCCCGGCTCATGCAACACTGGCCACCGGTACGGTCCCGAGGCACCATGGTATTGTTGCAGACAACTGGTATGTGCCCTTGAGGGAGGAGATAATATATTGCACAGCAGATAATAGTGTTAACCCGGCCGGCGGTAGTTTTGAAAGGGGCCTGCATTCTCCCATTAATATGCTGTCCAGTACTTTTGGAGATGAACTTAAACTGGCCACGGGGGGAAGAGCGAAGGTCTTTGGTTTGGGAGTGAGGGAGAACAGTGCGATACTTGCCTCAGGACATTCAGCTGATGCAGCATACTGGTATGACAATGTAACGGGAACATGGATGACAAGTACACATTATCTTGATTCATTGCCCCACTGGCTGAATGATTTTAATAATATGAAACTGGCCGATACCTATCTGGACGGAAAATGGAACATGCTTCTTGATATTAAAAAGTATAATATATGCCTTCCCGACACAAACAAGTATGAGATGGGTATTGATGGCAGGTCAGTTTTTCCATATGACCTGAAGAAGATGAGTACGTCATCATTACTGGGTATTATTAATAGGAAGAGAGATTATACACTTCTTGAGAAAGTGCCGTCATCTGATACATACACTGCGGATATGGCTATCAGGCTTATAGAAGAAGAAGGTCTTGGCGGTGACGAGATTACTGACTTTATGAGTGTTACATTTTCCGCAACTGATAATATCGGTCATAATTTCGGACCTGCTTCTGTCGAGATGGCTGATGCAATTCTCAGGCTCGACAGGGACCTGGAGCATTTTCTTTCATATATCAACGATAAATTGGGCAAGAAAAACGTACTTATATATCTTACCTCGGCCCATGGACTTGCTGAGATACCTGCAGTACTGTCTGATAAGAAAATTCCTGCTGGCTACTTTAAACATAACCAGGCAATTACTCTTCTTAAGAGTTATCTCAATGTTATTTACGGGCAGGGTAACTGGGTCAAAGGTTACTATGAAAAACAGCTCTATCTTAACCGGACTCTTATAGAGGATTCAGGACTGGAACTCTCAGATTTACAGGTTACTGTATCCAGGTTTTTGACCCAGTTCACTGGCGTTTCAACTGCAGTACCAGGAACCGTGCTCTCCGATAATGAGTTTACCCATGGTCATTATGCAAAGATGCGCAATAGCTTTGATCCGCTTAGAAGTGGGGATATTATTATAAACCTCAAACCTGCCTGGGTTGAGAACGATTTAAGGGTTACAAACCACAACTCGGTGTATGAATATGACTCTCATGTTCCACTGGTGTGGTATGGGTGGATAGTGAACAGGTCAAGTATTACAAGACGCGTAAGTATGAATGATCTGGCAGCCACTTTGTCTGCCCTTTGCAGGGTGCCTTTCCCAAATGCCTGTATAGGAGAGCCTTTAACTGAGCTTTTCAGATAATGGTATACTTTTTGATTGCCTATTAAATGATGCAAGAGAGAAATATATTTTTATGTTTTATTCATTTTTTTATATTTGCATGAATTTTTAACGTGTAAACAATTAAAATCAAATACTATGGGAGTATCATTAAGGAAAAGCCTAAAAGCACTGTTGTTTTTTGCGATTTTAGGTATTACACCTGTCATTCACGGGCAGACAACTATCAATGATGTAAAGGCATCATTCAACCAGGCAGTTCAGATGGAAAAGATCAACCCCGAAGCTGCTATCAGTTCATATGAAACTGTCATTCAGCTGGCTGATGAAGTCGGAGGTGAAGAAGCTGTACAGATCAAAGGTCAGGCTTTAAGTCGTATTCCAAAAATGTACTATGAACTGGCAAAAAAACTTGCCAGTGCTAAAGATTATGAAAGTTCTGTTAAAATGCTGGATGCTTCAATTGAAGGATTTAATAAAATAGACGATAGCAGGAGCGCAAGCAGATCACTATCTACCATCCTTAGCATAAGAAACGTTCAGGGGGCAGCAGCAATGAATGAAGGAAATTATCCTGAAGCACTGGCCTTCTACGATGATGCCCTGCAGAGAGACCCCAATTATACTAAGGGTTACCTGGGTAAGCTCCTGATTTCTGATAAGATGGAAGATGTTGACAAAATGGAGGAAACAGCCGTAATGGGTCTCCAGATTTGTGAACTGGAGAATGATAACAGGACTGCCGTTGATATAAAGAAAGTTATGAGTGCCCATTTTTTCAATGATGCACAAACAGCAATGGCAGGCAAGGACTATGCTAAAGCTGAAAGCAACCTTAAGAGCACAATTGAATATGGGAATGACAATCTTATTGTAAATTACCAGTTAGGACTTGCACAGAAAAGTCAGAATAAATGGGATGATGCAGTTGTTTCATACAATAAAGCTCTTGCGCTTGAAACAGGTGGTGCAGAAGAAAAGGCTAAAATATATTTTGGACTGGGAGAAGCTTACCAGGCTCTTGGCCAGAACGCACAGGCATGTGAAGCATATAAGAATGCTCTTTATGGTGAGTTTGCAGAAGCAGCCCAGTACCAGATCGACAATGTACTGGAATGCGATAAGTAGATATCAATTACAACGAAAAGGAGCTAATTAATAATGACCCCACTCTGGCAACAGAGTGGGATCATTTTTTATAAGGTAAATTATTATCACAGTTTTCATCTCCAGGTTTTCTCAACCCACTCTCAACTTTATTCAACTTTCGTGCCTCATTAAACTATCCCTTGCCCACTATCCTTAATTATGAAGCAGCAAGCATTTCGTTAACAGATGGCTGCTTTATATCATATTTCACCTTTCATCTTTCATTTCTTACCCTACACGCTGTCTCCAGCAAGCCGGTATCATCTTCGCAGCCATTACCAAGAACCACCATATCAGCACCGGCATTAAATGCCTCTTTAATACTGCCTGCGGTTCTGAGACCGCCACCAACTATCATTGGTACAGAAACGGCTTCTCTAACAGCACTGATCATTTCAGGAGGTACCGGGTGACTGGCACCGCTGCCCCCTTCAAGATATATTAGCTTCAGCCCCAGCATCTCGCCTGCCATGGCTGTTGCTACTGCTATATCAATCTTTGAAGATGGAATTGCGTCAGTCTGACTCATATATTCAACTGATGTTTTTGCACCGCAATTGATGAGTATATATCCTGTGGGGATGATTTCAATATCCATCTGTTTTAAATGGGGAGCTGCGATAACGTGGTTTCCAATGAGAAGATCAGGGTTCCTTCCCGATATAAGAGACAGGAACAACAAACTATCGGCCTTATCACTTAACTGCAGCAGGCTGCCGGGGAAAAGGACAACGGGTATATCAGTGCTTTCCTTAATTCTTAATATAAGCTTATCAGGCTGAACACTGGTAAGGCTTCCTCCGATAAAAATGAAGTCAGGTCTGTAATCTGATTTGAGCCCCTTAAGTTTTTTGATATCGTCCGGCGCATAAATGTCAGGATCCATTAACAGAGCGACACATTTTTGCCTTTTCAGACTCTTTATCATCATATTCTTTTTTAGTCCAGACTATTGCATAATTCTCATAGCGGGTATACTGCAGATCAAATACCTCGTTAATCATATCAGTTTTCACTTCACCTTTTATATCACCGGATTCCTGAACATTAAAGGGATAAATAGTAATATTCTTCTGCATATTTATGCCTTCCTTATCGCATATCTTATACAGGGCTTCCTTTGCACACCAGTGAAGATAGAGATGATATTTTTTCAGTTTCCAGCTTCGTGTAATTTTCTCGTTATCGTTGATGAATTTTCTGGCTATGCCGGTAATATTTGAACTCATATATTCAAGGTCGATGCCAATTCTTTCACGCGAACTTAGCATTAAGGCTGTTAGTCTGTTTGAATGGGAGATACTTATGAAATGAGATCCGTCTTTTAGGAATGGTTTATTATTTTTATTGTATACTATCCTGGCTTCAGGCCCTATTAGTTCTGCCAGGAGTGCCCTCACGCTTAAAAATTCCAGCTTCCTTGAATTACTCTTGAATTGCCTGAATCTTTTCAAATCTTCCGGCCCGAGTTCTACCATGGACAGTAATGTCTTCAGGTCTTCCTGGATCTTCCAGACCCCAAGCATTGTGTATTCATTAAGATGATGTTCAGATATACAGGCCATTTTATCTTTTTATCATTTCCATTCAAGTGTTTCAATAAGGTGCACTATATCGTCCCTGAAAAAACTTATCACTGGAGCCAGTGAATCCTTATCAGGTTGGACATCAAAATACAGTGAACCCCTGAGGTAATGACTTAAACTGTCAGTGACAAAGAACTGTACTGACGAAGCTGCGTCACCACTTATAAGGTAAATTATGCCATATACATTTTTTTCTTCATTGATCCATAATTTTTCTTCTATGGCATCGGCTTTAACCGAATGTTTGTATGCCAGTTTATGTGCATCATCGGTCAGCAGTCCCAGGTTATTCTGTACTTCCATATAGCTAAGGTGTACTTTACCCTTATAGTCAGGGAATTCGATATTGAACCAACAAAATTCATCCATCCCGGGTTCTTTTCGTATTACACTGTACACCGGATACTCAAAGGTGAAAGGACAAACAGAATCGAACCTTGTATAATTTTTCTCCGGAAGATCTATCCTGAAATGCCCCCTGGGCTTTGGTACATTGTTATTACCACATGAACTTATTAAGAATAATAGGCATGCAGTTATAGTTAACAATATGTCATGGTTTCTATTCCTCATCTTCAAATGGTCTTATTTCAACCCTTAGTTTTTTTATCCTTCGTTTATCAGCTGACTGTATTTGAAACAAGAAATTTTTATAATCAATACTGAATCCCTGGCCAGGTATCTCCCCGATGAGTTCCAGTATCAATCCTGCCAGCGTATCGGAGTCACCCCTTACTTCCTCGAAGGGGTCACTCTCGATTTCCATTACCTTAAAAAAGTCATTGAGCAGTGTCTTACCTTCGAAGATATAAATATTATCCTCTATTTTCTCAAAGGAAATTTCTTCTGAATCATGTTCGTCAGGTATCTCTCCCACAATTTCTTCAAGTATATCCTCAAGTGTTATTATCCCACTGGTGCCACCATATTCGTCAATAACAATTGCCATATGTATCTTTTTCGTCTGGAATTCCTCAAGCAGGTCATTTATTCTTTTATTTTCAGGTACGAAATAGGGAGGTCTCAGAAGCGATTGCCACTTAAAGGTAGCTGGTTTATGGTAATGAGGAAGTATATCTTTAACATACAATATTCCCTGAACATTATCGAAGGTATCTGAGAATACCGGTATTCGGGAGTATCCCGATTCTATAATCTGGGATATTACATTTTTGAAAGGTGTTTTTATATCAATGGCCATTATGTCTATCCTTGGCCTCATTATTTCCTTGGCCTCAATATTCCCAAATTTTACTATGCCTTTCAATATCTTTTCATCGTCCTTGTTTTCACCTGATGTCAGGCTTATGGCTTCAGACAATTCCCCCTTGCTTATGCTGGGCTCCTTCTGTCCTCCCCTGCGCTTGACCAGTGATGTAATTTTTATCAGGAAAACACTTACTGGCCTCAGTATTTTTTCACAAATGGAAAGTGGTATTGCCATAAGCAGAGTGAAGCGCACGTTAGCTTTTGTGGCGTAAACCTTTGGGAGTATTTCACCAAAAAGAAGCAGGATAAAGGTAATCACAACTATTTTAAGCAGGAACCCGAGGAGGGGATTATCCGAAAAATCAAACAGCTGATTGCTGATATAAGCTGAGAGAAGCACTATGCCTACGTTAACAAAATTATTGGCTATCAGTATTGTGCTAAGTAATTCTTCTGGTTTTCCAAGCAGGTTGAGAGCTGTCGAGGAATTACGTGAACGGTTATGTGTCAGTTCATCAATATTACCTGGACTGAGTGAGAAAAAAGCTACCTCTGAACCTGAAATGAATGCTGAACAGATTAACAACAGCACCAGCACACCAAGCTCAATGATCACAGGTGTTGTAATGGCAATAATATGAAAAGCTAAGATCTGTTGAAAAGGGTCAATAGTATCCAATTGACAAACATTTGATTAATACTAGAATGGCAGATCATCAGGTTCATCACTTGTATCAGGGGGATCACCCGTATCACCTAAAGGGTTATCATTCCGTAAGTCAGCTTTATTGTCTTCTGATCTTGAAACGCTTTCAGATTCGCTGTAGGAAGACTCGCTATCATCGGTATCGGTCGACTGACTGTCGGAACGTCGCCCGAGCATCTGCATGTTGTCAGCAATAATCTCAGTTATATATCTTTTATTCCCGTCCCTGTCGTCATACGAACGGGTACGTATTTTACCCTCAATAAAAAGCTGGGATCCTTTTTTTACATATTTCTCCGCAACCTCGGCCAGGCCTCTCCATAATACAACATTATGCCACTCAGTTGTGGTTATTCTTTCTCCATCCCTGTTCCTGTAAGTCTCACTTGTGGCAAAAGGAAACCTTGCCACTGGTACATTTGTGTCGACGTAGCGAACTTCGGGGTCCTTTCCTACGTTACCCACTAAAATAACCTTGTTAACAGACATTCTTATTTAGTTTAAGATACAATTATATAGGCAGTAAAGGTAGTAAAAATAAAGCTTGTAACAACCTATCGAAAAATTGGAATATATTTTATTGCATTACAAGTGTATCCATTACGCGTAAATATCTTCCAAATAAGGCTATTCCGGGCATTATACACAATATGCCTGATATATTAACACTAATTCAGTTAGTTATGAGTTAAAAAAAAGTAAAAAATAAGTCTAAGTGTTTTATTTATAGAAAATAATATTTTACATTTGCAGATGTTAATTTAAAAAAAATCAAAACATATAAATTGTTGAATTAAAACTCATTAAAATGACTAAAGCAGACATCGTTAACGAAATTGCCAAAAAAACTGGTATTGAAAAGGTAACTGTTCAGAGAACTGTTGAAGAGTTCATGGATTCAGTTAAAGACTCAATGGTTGATGGTAACAATGTGTATCTCAGAGGCTTTGGCAGTTTCATAGTTAAGAAAAGAGCTAAAAAAACTGCAAGGAATATATCAAAGAA
>CAZSJH010000047.1:0-16400 GCA_964607105.1 uncultured Rikenellaceae bacterium
GCAAGGTAAAGAAAATTGACTTTAAATAAAACCAATTTCATGGATCTGAAATCAGCTATAAATATTATTCTCAGAGATCTTCAGGAAGCCCGTGATCTGATAGACGACCTCAGAAACAAGCCTGATCTTCCTGATCTCCAGATTGAACTTGCAAAATCAAAATGTAAAAGTGCGGAGGAACTAATAAAGTTAATTGGTGAATTAATATCATTACCCGGGGATGTAGAAAATATTGAGTATGAAAAAGAGGATAATACTGTGTCTTCAAAAAAAGATGAGCAGTCAGACGACATTGTTGATAATAATATACTGGACCTGGAAAACGAAATTGAATCAGGGAGGACAAATGAAGTGGAAGAAACAGAAGCACCTGCCACGGATATTATCCAGGAACATTTACCTCTGAGCCAGGAAAATGAAGATACAATTGAACATTTAAAGGAAAAGAAGAGTGACAAAATAGTTGCAGACAGGTTTACTCACCTATCAAACCGTATAAATGAAAAAGTAGGCGACAGCAAGAAGGCTGAAGGAAAGACACGCAGTCTGCCTGTTACTGACCTGAACAGGGCAATAGGAATAAACGACAGGTTTTATTTTATCAGGGAGCTTTTCAATGGCCAGGAAGACTCATTCAGGCAAACAGTAAATAAGCTCAATAACGCTGGCTCAAAGGAAGAGGCGACAGCCATACTCAGTGATGCAGTGAAAGACATGGTGGATTCAGAACCGGCACTTCAGTTGATTGAACTGGTTGAAAGGAAATTATCAGTTAAATAAAATGAGCCGCTTATACATTATTCCAACACCAATAGGCAACCTTAAGGATTTTACTGTCAGGGCTGTTGAAGTGTTGAAAAAGGTTGACCTGGTCCTTGCAGAAGATACACGCAAATCAGGAATACTTTTAAAGCATTATGATATTGGCACTCCCCTTGTTTCGCACCACAAATTCAATGAACACAGGGAATCAGAAAGGATATGCAGGCAAATAGCATCAGGGAAGGAAGTAGCCCTGATAACAGATGCCGGCACGCCTGGAATATCCGATCCGGGATTTTTTCTGGTAAGGACATGCATCCAAAACAATATTAATGTTGAGACCCTGCCCGGGGCTACAGCTTTTGTACCTGCACTCGTTAATTCAGGAATGCCCTGTGACAGGTTCTGTTTTGAAGGATTCCTTCCCCAGAAAAAAGGGAGGATGAAGAGAATAAAAAGCCTTGAGAATGAAGAAAGGACAATGGTCTTTTACGAATCGCCTCACAGGATTGCCAGACTTGTGGACCAGCTTATTGATGTTATGGGTGGTGAAAGAAAAGCATCCCTCTCAAGGGAACTGACAAAAATACATGAGGAAAATATCAGGGGAAGCCTGGATAAACTTGCTAATAGTTTAAAAGATACAAAACCAAGGGGTGAGTATGTCCTTATACTGGCAGGGAAAGGATAAAAAGTTTTGAGTTATGAACCGGGCAGTGCGATATTGCTTAAGCAAAGGATTGCTGCGAGCTCGATGAAGGCGGGGCCTTAAAATATCCTATTTTTATACCCTGTTCTTGAAAACTTTTTGTTGTAAAATCGTTATTATATTAAACGACTTATGAAGAAATTTTTATTTGCAGCATATATACTGATTCTGGCATCTCTCAATTCCGAAGCTCAGAGCCTTAGAGGCGTTATCAGGGATACCGGTGGAAATCCTGTAAGATATGCCACGGTATATGTGAATGAACTTAAGCATGGAACAACTGCAAATATCAAGGGTGAATACGAGATAAAACTTAAACCGGGTGACTATACAATATTTTTTCAAAGCCTCGGATTCTCACCGGATATCAGGAACATAAGTATGAGCCAGGCAGATAAAAACCTGGATATAACCCTGAGCATACAATATTACCAGATTCCAGAGGTGCGGGTTAGCGCTACCGGAGAAGATCCAGCCTATAGGATAATGCGAAAAGCCATTGGGATGGCACCGTATCACCTTAACAGGGTAAAACACTATGAGGCCGAAGTATACATTAAAGGAGGGGTGATAGTGAATAAGATCCCTAAAATCGTGACCAGGAATATCAATGTGAACGACCTGGACATTAAGGAAGGCGACAGTTACCTTATAGAATCAATAAACAGGATTGAATATGATGCTCCTGATGTGTACAGGCAGACTGTCATCGCACAGCAAAGTACATTCCCCGATTCAAGGGAAACAGACATATCTCCGCTGGATGTGGTAAAAGCAAGTTTCTACCAGCCAGTACTGGCCGATATAGCAATAAGCCCACTTTCTCCTAATGCAATGGCACATTACAGATTCAGCTATGAAGGATCAACCCCGCAGGGTAAGTATATCGTAAATAAAATAAAGGTAAGCCCAAAAAGAAAAAGTCAGCAGGTCTTTGAGGGCACCCTGTATATTATTGAAGACCTGTGGTGCATACACAGTCTTGATCTTACTAATGAAAACCTGGCAGGTTCGATTAATATCAGGCAGGTTTATACCCCTGTTCAGGATGATATATGGATGCCGGTAAGCCATAGCTTTGAGGTAAAAGTATCTATCGTAGGTGTAGATGCCGATGGCACATACGGTTCATCGGTTACCTATAACAGTGTCGAACCAAACAATGATCTTCCTAAACCTGCTGAGCTGGCACTAAACCCTACCGCTGAGCAGGAAATGCTTGTAGAGCAACGTGAGGCATCAAAAACACAGCAGAAAATAGAGGAGATACTTCAGAAAGATGAACTCAACAACAGGGATATGTCGAGACTTTCGAGACTGATGGAAAAAGAAGCTGAAGAATCTGACCCCGGTAAAGATGAGCTGGAGATAAAAAAAACAACAAGTTATACAATAGAAGAAGATGCAGGAACCAAAAGCAGGGAATACTGGGCACAGGTACGACCAATACCACTTTCTGAAGAAGAACGTAGAAGTGTAAGGCTTACTGATAGCCTGACTTATGACCAGGGATTGAGGGAACAATCAAGCAAACACGACAGTACCGGATATGAAGCAGGCGTTAAAAAGAAAAGCAGGTTTACAGAAACTATGAAAGACATATTCCTGGGTGAGACCTGGTATGGGAGTGACAGTGACAGTCGATTCACCTATGGAGGGCTCATTGATCCCGGCAACTTTGGTTTTAACAGCGTTGATGGTTTTAAATATGGTATTGATTTTAATTATTATAATAATTGGGATTCAGTTATGACCCTTTCCCTGAGCCCCACTCTTGGATGGGATTTCTCAAGGGAAAGCATTAACTGGGATCTCAGCGGGACGATCACTTATGATCATATGCATCTGTCCCATTTAATGTTCTGGATGGGGATGAGCAGCAGTGATTTCACCAACTCAGCAGGGATAAGTCCTTTCGTAAATATGGTATCATCACTGTTTTTTAAAGAAAATTATATGAGGCTGTATGAAAGCAGGTACCTGACGGTGAGCCAGCGCAGCGAATATTTTAACGGGTTTTACATCGAGTTCAGATACGCTTATGATGACCGCAGGTTACTGGATAACAATTCCAATTTTTCACTCTTTAAGAAAGACCAGGATTATACAGAAAACATACCTGTTAACCAATACCTGGGAGCGGCAGGGGACATGGATGCGGATTATCTACTCGCAAATCATGTTCATCACCAGTTCAGGGCTGTTATATCATATATCCCAAGGCAGAGATACCGCATTAACAACGGGAAAAAATCATCTGCCGGTTCTGATTATCCTACTTTTAAGATATATTATGATCACGGGATAAACATTACCAACAGTAACGATTACCACCATTTTGATCATATACAGTTTGAAGCAAATAAGAACAGGCAAATTGGTGCTTTCAGTGAGTATTCATGGCGGTTCAGGGTTGGCGGGTATCTGAAGAATGATAAATTACCCTTCCAGGACTTCAATCACTTCAATATACAATCACTGCCACTGCTCATCCGCAACCACCAGGATGTATTTGTGCTCCCTGATTATTATAGCCTGGCAACCCCTGAATACTATATAGAAGCACACTTCAGGTATACCACTCCTTACCTGCTTATCAAGCTTCTTCCTTTTTTAAGTAACAGCCTTATGAGGGAGAATTTAAGCCTGGCATACATGTACAGTCCACATACAGGTAATTATTATGAGCTGGGGTATGGCCTCAGTGAGATTTTCCTGCTGGGCAAGATTGGTGTTTTCGTGGGTTTCGAAGATCTGAGTTATAAATCGGCGGGGTTAAGATTTACTTTTATCCTGAGATAGATTAATCACTGAGCTCATCTTCCCTGAACGAATCGGGCATCTCTTTTCTTGCCTTAACACCCAGTTCTTTAAGATGACCTACCCTGTTGATCAGGTTACCCCGCCCTGTAAGCTTCATCACTGTTTCGTCGTACTGCTTTTGTGTTTCGTTGAGCTTCTTACCCAGTTTCTCCAGTCTTTCGAGTAAGAGAACAAAATCATCATAGAGTGCCCCTCCCTGTTTTGCTATCTCAATAACATTCCTGCTCTGGTATTCCTGCTTCCATATACTTTCAACCATCTTAAGTGCCGCAATGAGATTGGTAGGGCTCATAAGGAGCACCCTTTTTTCATATGAGTCGGACCAGAGCCTGTTATCAGCCTGCAAGGCCAGGAAATATGCCGGTTCAACAGGCATGAACATCATAACGAAGTCAACAGTATCAAGTTTATACTCATCCTGGTAATCCTTGGCTGCCAGTTTATTCAGATGAGCTCTCACTGATTGCAGGTGAGCTTTCATACCCTGCTCTTTTTCAGCATCCGTCTCTGCATTTACATGCTGCTCATAACCAATAAGGGATACTTTAGAATCAATAATTATACTCCTGTTACCGGGGTATTTAACAATAATATCCGGTTGCAGCCTTCCACCTTCACCAGTGGTGTATGATTCCTGCACATAGAATTCCCTGTCCTTTACCAGTCCTGATTTCTCAAGTATGCTTTCAAGGATCATCTCTCCCCAGTTGCCCCTGGCTTTTGAATCTCCCTTGAGAGCCCTGGTTAATGCGTTTGCCTCATCACTTATCCTGGTATTAAGTTTCTCCAGCTCTGCAATCTTTGTCATCAGCGAAGCACGGTCTTTACTGCTTTCGAGCCTTGTTCTCTCTACCTTTTCCCTGAAATCTTTCAGGTTCTCATTAAAAGGCTTAAGAATATTATCCAGCTTCTCTGCATTCTCCCTGGTAAATTTCCTGCTTTTCTCTTCCAGTATTTCATCTGCCAGAATCTTGAACTCCTTCTTCATCCTTTCCTGTATCTCCTCAAGCTCTTTCTTCTGTTCACCAAGCCTTTCACCCAGTGATTCAATATTGGCATCCCTGGAGGCAACCATGGCTGTCAGCTTTCGTATCTCTCCTTCTTTTTCCCCGAGTTCGTGTTTATATTCTGATATTGTATTCCTGAGGTCATTAATATGCAATCCCTCTGTGGAACGAGCAGTTTTTCTCCTGATGATCTGTATAATTATCATCAACAATATACCTGCCACCAATCCTGCCAGGAAAAAAATACTATTCTCAAGCATAAGTAAATACTTTTTGTTAGTTCTCTCTTATGTCAGGTCATCATCTGATCCATTTTCACTGCTCAGCCCGTTGCCGTTATGGGGTATATCATTATTCATTTTTGAGCTCACCGTAAATGAATCCGAAACATTCTGTGACACAATAGCATCATAGTCAAGATCTTCAACATCTATAAACTGGGCTCTTTCCTCCCTGAACCTCAACAGAACATCATCAACAGGTCCATTCCTGTTTTTAGCAAGGATAATTTCAGCTATTCCTTTTGAGGACATATCATTATCGAGTGTTGTGAATCCATATTTTTCCGGTCTGTGAATAAACAGAACCATATCAGCATCCTGTTCAATAGCTCCTGACTCCCTCAGGTCAGATAATTGTGGCCTCTTGTTACCACCCCTTACTTCCACTGAACGGTTCAGCTGGCTGAGTGCAATAATAGGTACATTCAATTCTTTGGAAATACTTTTTAGTGAACGCGAGATGCTTGAAACTTCCTGTTCACGACTTCCGGCATCCCTGGGACCCGACATCAATTGCAGGTAATCCACAATGGCAATATCAAGCTTATGCTGAGCCGATAGTCGCCTGCACTTTGCACGCAGTTCAAAAACAGATATGGCAGGAGTATCATCAATATAGATGCTTGCGTCTTCAAGAGTTTTTATTTTAGTCTCGAGCTGTTTCCACTCATCTTCTTTGAGCCTCCCGTTTTTAATCCTGTTTGACGGTAGTTCAGTCTCTGCTACGATCAGTCGGTTTACCAGCTGTACAGCTGCCATTTCAAGGGAAAAGATAGCAACGTATTTCTTATGGTCTACTGCCATATTCCTTGCCATGGATAGGGCAAAGGCTGTTTTACCCATTGATGGCCTGGCAGCTACTATTATCAGGTCAGATTTCTGCCAGCCCGATGTGAGTCTGTCAAGCTTGGTAAAGCCTGAGGGTACTCCTATGAGAGCATCTTCCCTTTTACTTGCTTCTTCTATTTCATGAATGGCCTCTTTCAGAACTACGTTAAGCGGTGATACCTCTCTCTTTATGTTGCCCTCGGCAATCTGGAAAAGCTCATTCTCAGAATAATCCAGGAGTTCGTTAATATCGTTTGAGTCATCAAACGCACGTCCCTGAATTTCAGAGGTAACCCTTATAAGTTCCCTCTGAATAAATTTCTGTGCCACTATTTTAGCATGAAACTCAACATGAGCCGCCGATACCACTTTTGAGGTGAGCTGGGTAAGATATACAGGTCCGCCAACATTGTCAAGCTCATCTTCCGACCTGAGTTCTTCGGTAACAGTATATAGATCAACAGGTAACTCCCTCTGGTTGAGAGAAATTATGGCTGTATAGATTTTCTGATGAACATCTTTGTAGAAGCTCTCCGGTTTCAGTATGTCCAGTACTGTTATTATTGCCTCTTTTTCAAGCATTATTGCACCCAAAACCGCTTCTTCCATATCTATCGCCTGGGGAGGGACCCTGCCTATATCCGTTAAAGTAGTTGTACCTGTGCTGGCCCTGGTTTTTTTATCAGCCATAAAATGCTGTTTATATGTTAGTTGTAACTTATGCTAAAATGGTGGTCAATAAACCGGATCAAAGTTAGAAAATAGAAACTGTATGCCCAGTCAGGCCGGCTAAATATTACAAACATTTTATGTTGATATCTTGTTAAAAGGGCTTATAAGGTTGACAGAGTTAATTAAGTTTATAAGGTTTATAAAGTGGATTATCAAAATAGTGAACGGGAACACGAAATTTTGAACTCATTTTTTTCGTAATTTGCACTCTGATTAGAAAAACAGCTATGACTATATTCCCGAACGCAAAAATAAACATAGGCTTATATATCACAGGTAAAAGGAACGATGGCTATCATAATATAGAGTCTTTGTTTTATCCTGTTTGTTTGAGGGATGCCCTTGAATTTGTGCTTCAGGAACCGGTGGAGCATGGAGATGAACTAAGCATCACAGGGATTGAAACTGACTGCAGCAGTGAAGACAACCTTGTAATCAAAGCGCTTAAGCTCTTAAGGAAGGATTTTAGCATCCCTCCCCTTAAGATCCATCTGCACAAAGAGATACCGCCGGGGTCAGGGCTTGGAGGAGGATCATCAGATGCAGCATTCATGCTCAGGTATCTAAACAGGTATTTTGAACTTGGAATTAATGATAACACTCTGGTTAACATGGCGTCAGAGCTTGGAAGTGACTGTGCTTTCTTTATCAATAACAAAGCGTCTTTTATTAGTGGACGCGGCGAGCTGATCAAGGAAACACCATTCACGCTCAAAGGAAAATATTTACTGCTTGTATATCCCGGTATTCACATTAATACTGCTGAGGCTTACAAAATGATGAAACCACATGATCCCGGGACCAGCCTGGAAGAAAAGATAAATTTGCCGCTCACCTCATGGAAAAACAACATAAAGAATGATTTCCAGGATGTTATAATAAAAGTCCACCCTGCTATCGGTAAGACTATTGACAGAATATATGCTGCCGGTGCTTTATACTGCTCTATGAGCGGCAGCGGGTCGGCCGTTTATGGTATATTTGATGAATTACCTGTTCACTTAGATACCGTTGAGGGTCACTGGATATGGAAAGGGAAGCTTTGAAGAATTATTCAGGGCTAAATTCAATAAGGAGTTTTCTTTTAGGGACTGTTTCATTTACCTTCACTTCGATATGCTTAACATGTCCACTGACAGGACTTTTTATCCTGTTTTTCATTTTCATTGCTTCCAGCACCAGTACTTCATCCCCTTTCTCAATTCTGTCTCCTTCCTTAACCATTATTTCCACTATAGTTCCGGGGATAAAGCTCAGTAACTTTGATTTGTCTGGAGGTTTATAAAAACTACGGTTTATAAATTTCCGGCTAAGCCTTGTAGTATATTCCGAATAATTTATATTAAGCTTTTCCAGTTTGGGATCTTTCTTTTCCATAGGTCAATGCTGATTATTACAGGGTGCTGTTAAAAAGGAGGTATTCCATGTTTCTTATACGGCAGAGATATAGATTTATTATCAGAAACCTCTATAGCATGAATAAGCAACATTCTTGTTTCACCTGGTTCTATCACTGCATCCACGTATCCTTTAGCTGCTGCCACATATGGATTCGCAAATTTTGACTTGTATTCCTCCACCTTGGCCTTCCTTGTTGCATCCGGATCATCAGAAGCCATAATTTCCTTTCTGAAAATAATATTAGCTGCACCTTCAGGTCCCATTACAGCTATCTCGGCCCCGGGCCATGCAAAAACAAAATCTGCCCTGAGGTGTCTTGAGCCCATAGCTATATATCCTCCTCCGTATGCTTTTCTTATAATAACAGTAATCTTTGGAACCGTAGCCTCACTGTATGCATAAAGTACTTTTGCACCATGTCTTATCACTCCTGCATGTTCCTGGTCAACACCAGGAAGATATCCCGGTAGATCAACAAAAGTGATAATTGGTATATTGAAAGCATCACAATAACGGATGAAGCGGGCTGCTTTATTAGAAGAATCAACGTCGAGAACCCCTGCCAACTCCAATGGCTGGTTTGCTACGAACCCAACAGTGGCACCATTTATCCTTCCAAACCCGATTACAATGTTTTTTGCCCAGTGTCTCTGTATTTCAAAGAATTCTGATTTGTCAGTAACACATCGTATAACATCCTTAACATCATAAGGTAAGGTTGGATCAGAAGGGACTATATTATCTATTTTACATTCATACTGAGGTTCGACAGGCACCATATTCTTAGCTTTCCTCTGATTATTCCATGGTATATAACTTACCAGTTCCTTGATCTTAGCAAAGCATTCATCTTCAGTCTTAGCATAAAAATGAGCATTACCCGTTATTTCAGCATGTACCCTTGCCCCTCCCAGGTCTTCCATTGAAATTTCCTCGCCCAGCACGGTCTTTATAACCTCGGGCCCGGTAATAAACATTTTTGATATATTCTGTACCACGAAAACAAAATCTGTAAGGGCAGGAGAATAAACCGCTCCACCGGCGCATGGACCAAGTATTACAGATATTTGGGGTATTACACCACTTGCAAGAGTATTGCGGAAGAATATCTCACCATAACCTGCAAGAGAGTTCACTCCTTCCTGTATCCTGGCTCCACCTGAATCGTTGATACCTATCAGCGGTATTCTCATCTTTAGGGCATGGTCCATTATTTTTGTTATCTTCCTTGAGTGCATAAGTCCCAGGGAACCTCCTGCCACTGTAAAATCCTGGGCATAAATGGCAATAGGAGCTCCCTCGATGGTCCCTGTTCCTATTATGACACCATCACTGGGAAGGCTCTTTTTATCCATATCAAAATCGCGGGCTTCATGTTCCACAAACATGTCGTATTCGCTGAATGATCCTTCATCAAGAAGAATCATTATTCTCTCCCTGGCAGTTCCCTTACCCATTGCTTTCTGTTTCTGGATAGCTTTTTCACCACCCCCGAGGAGTATTCTTTTACGTCTTTCCTGGAGTTCACGAATCTTTTGATCTATAGGCATATTGGCATGTATTTATTGTTACCCTGAATATGTATTTATTAACCCTGTCCGTACTTAATTAAGCATACAACATTAATAAAATCATATGAATAAATAAAGAACACATATGAACTTTTTTTCGAACGTAAATACGGAGGCGATAAGTATTATCACTTATATCATTGAATTTAAAAATATTACGCAACTATATTTCTCGAACGTACATTACTTGGGTGCTCTCCTGTAAAGTAATATTGCGATACTGAGGTAGATAATATTAGGCAGCCACATGGCAAACATAGGGTTAAGGTTGCCTATCAGGGAGAATTGTGTGGCAAACTGCATAAAGAATATATAAGAGAAACTGAGAGCCAGCCCAAAGCCTATCTGCACACCAATCCCACCCCGGACTTTTTTCGATGAAAGTGAAACACCGATGAGTGTAAGAATAAAGACAGAAAATGGATTTGCCAGGCGTTTGTGTTTTTCATTCTGGCATAATCTAACCTCTTCAGATCCCTGTAGTTTCAATAAATCAATATATTTATTCAGCTCAAACAGGTTCATTGTAACGACGAAGTCCTCTCCTCTTTCGAAATCCTCCGGAGTAATGGTCAGTGTTGTATCTATCCTCCTTCCTTTTCTGATATATTCCTGGCCGTCAATAATGTCCCTTATAACATAGTTTCTTGCGCTCCATTTATTTAAAGTCGAATCCCATGAAATATGGGTGGCCATAAGTTTGGATACCAGCTCTCCTTCCTCGTTAAATCGTTCGAGGCTGAATTCAGTACCAATTTGGGCAGCTGAACGGTATGTTTCCATAAAAGCGTACACGTTGGGGTAAACCTGCCTGTGTATATTTCGTGTCATAAAGTGTGAGCTGCGTCCTCTGTAGTACTTATCCTCAAACGCAATTCTTTCCTTGCTGGAGTGTGGGATCACAAAATTTGTTAGTAAGAAAGTTATAAGCGCTATAAGAAGTGAAGAATAAAAATACGGCAACATCATTCTTCTGAAGCTTATCCCGTTGCTGAGGATTGCTATAATCTCTGTCTCATAGGCCATCTTTGAGGTGAAAAAGATCACTGAAATGAATGTGAACAAGGGGGAAAAGAGGGTTGCAAAATAGGGTATGAAATTCAGGTAATAATCAAAGATAATAGCGTTTAATGGTGCTTCTTTCTCGAGGAAATCATCAATTTTTTCTGAGAAGTCAAAAATTATTGCCACTCCCATAATAAGTACAAGTGCAAGGAAAAATGTCCCCAGGAACTTTTTAATTATAAAGACATCCAGTGTTTTCTTTTCAATCTTCATTATATCCTTTGTGCAAGTGCAACTATCATTTTATTCTTCCAGCTCCGGAATTCACCATTACCAATATACCTGCGTGCTTCACCAACGAGCCACAAATAAAAGGCCAGATTATGTATACTGGCTATCTGTGCTCCCAGCATTTCCCCGGAAATTATAAGATGCCGAAGATAAGCTTTTGAATAATGGCGGCTTATATCTGAAGGCCCTTTTTCATCGATGGCTGAAAAGTCATTTGCCCATTTATTGTTTTTGATGTTTATGATACCTTCACTCGTGAACAGCATGCCGTTTCGCCCGTTTCTTGTTGGCATTACACAATCGAACATATCAATTCCAAGGTCTATTGCTTCCAGTATATTAACCGGTGTGCCAACACCCATAAGGTAACGGGGTTTATCTCCGGGTAGTATGTTATTGACGACATCTATCATTTCATACATCACATCAGCCGGTTCTCCCACTGATAATCCCCCTATGGCATTTCCCGGCATACCTGCCTGGGCTATGTATTCAGCTGATTGTTTCCTAAGATCAGCATATATACTTCCCTGCACAATGGGGAATAGAACCTGGTGGTGGGCATACAGCTTATCTGTTGTGGTAAACCTGTGAACAGCCCTGTCAAGCCACCTGTGTGTAAGATCCATCGATCTCCTTGCATAATCATAATCACACGGATAGGGTGTACACTCATCAAATGCCATAATTATATCTGCACCTACTATCCTCTGGATATCCACAACCGATTCCGGAGTGAATGTATGTGCTGAACCATCAATATGAGACCTGAACAGGGCCCCTTGCTCCGTCAGTTTCCTGTTATCAGATAGCGAGAAGACCTGGTAACCACCACTGTCTGTTAAGATAGCCCTTTCCCAGTTCATGAAATTATGCAGACCCCCCACTTCCCCGAGTATGTCGGTACCGGGTCTTAAATACAGGTGGTAGGTATTCCCGAGAATTATGCTCGCCTTTATCTGTTCTTTAAGATCCCTTTGCAATATACCTTTAACCGTTCCGGCTGTTCCAACCGGCATAAAAACCGGCGTGTCTATTGTTCCATGATCAGTATGGAGAATTCCCGTTCTCGCTCCTGAATCCGGATCCTTTTTCTGAATCTCGAACACCTGATTAAGTTATTTTTGTAATTCCACAAATGTACTGCTTAGATACTGTCTTTAAAAATTAGCAATAAAAAAAGAGCATTATATACATTTCGCTTTGCAGGATTCAGTAAACTTATTAATATTACCTCCATAAAAAAAATTCGATGTTAGAGCTTCAGCTTACCACTACCGAGTATATATTAATTGTCGTGTTTGCAGCATCATTGCTGGTTCAGCTATTATATTACCTTATATTCTACCTGCGAGCAGGTATATACAGGAATAAAGAAAAGAAGAGAAAAACTGAACCCGTTTCGGTTATTATCTGTGCCCGGAACGAAGCTGAGAATCTTGAAGTTTTCCTTCCCTCTATACTGGAGCAGGATTATCATGACTACGAGGTCATTGTGGTCAATGACTGTTCTGATGACGACACTGAAGATATACTTGAAAAATATTTGCGGCAATACGATAACCTGAAGGTTACTAAAATACATAAGGAATCAAGCCTGAGCCATAGCAAAAAGATGGCTCTCTTTATAGGCATTAAGGCTGCCCAGAATGATTTATTGCTACTAACCGATGCTGATTGCCAGCCTGTAACAAAAGATTGGATTTCCAGTTTTGTGTCCTCCTTCAATCAGTCGACAGATTTTGTACTCGGTTACGGTGGCTACCTGAGGGAGAAAAGTCTGCTAAATAAGTATATAAGGTATGACTCTTCGTTCATCGCTATGCAATACGCCGGAATGGCCATGGCAGGACTTCCTTATATGGGAGTGGGGCGAAACCTTGCATACAGGAAATCTGTCTTCCTTGAAAACAAAGGATTTGGACCTCACCTAAACCTTCAATCAGGTGATGATGACCTGTTTGTTAACATGCTGGCCGATAAAAAAAATACCGCTGTAAACCTGGCACCTGAATCGTTCACCCGTTCTATTCCTTCAAAAACATGGAAGGAATTCCAAAAGCAAAAAACCAGACATCTGTCTACAGCTTCACATTACAAGATGTTAACAAAAATTATGCTTGCAGCTGAGCCCGTTTCAAGGTTGCTGTTTTATTCAATCCTGGTGGTACTCTTATTTTTAACAAAATTATATCTCATACTTGGTATAGCAACGGCAGTTGTACTAATCACTAAACTGACTATTCTTGCACTGGCACAAAAGAATTTGAATGAAAAAGATTTATTAGTATTTTCGCTGCTGTTTGATATCATTTCTCCTTTTTTGAACGTTTACTTTTTGTTAAACGTTGCTTTCAAAAGACACCAGTATTACGAATGGAAATAAAACCTGAACTTTCAGAAAAAGCACAATATGATTTAAGGCTTGTTAAACTTGCTGTAGATGGAGATGAGAGAGCTTATGCTGAATTGATGAACAGGTATCGTGACTCTATTTATTATATGTTGCTGAAAATGGTCAATAATACTTCCGATGCAGATGACCTTACGATAGAAGCATTCGGAAAAGCATTTAAAAATATCCACCTTTATACACCTAATTATGCCTTCAGCACCTGGCTGTTCAGGATAGCAACAAATAACTGTATTGATTTTATCAGGAAGAAAAAGTCGGCTCCCACGGCAATAGAACAGCAGCAGGGCGAACAGGATGATCCTGCCTCAAATCTGCAATCTGAGATGCCGGGACCGGAAGAAGAAATGATGCAACAGCAGAAAATCAAGCACCTTTCAAACGTAGTAAGCCAGCTGAAACCAAAATACAGGCGATTGATTGAATTAAGATTTTACAAAGAATATTCATACGAAGAAATTGCCAACGAACTGAATCTCCCCCTGGGTACTGTAAAAGCACAGATATTCAGGGCAAAAGAATTACTTTATAATATCCTTAACAAGACGGAGAATATATAGTGGACAATCCTGTTGAAAAATATTTTACTTCACTATCCCATGACAAAAAAGATAAGCTGAGAAGCCTGGAAGCGATTTACTCCGGCTGGAACTCCAGAATAAACCTTGTGTCCCGTAAAGACATGGATAATTTTGTCCTTCATCATGTCATTCACTCACTCAGTATAAGCAATATTATTAAGTTCAGGCCTGGAACAAGAATCCTTGACGCCGGTACCGGCGGTGGACTGCCCGGAATCCCCCTGGCCATTGTTTTTCCGGATGTCTCCTTCACCCTTGTCGATTCAATCAGGAAAAAAGTCAATGTTGTTGAAGATATAAGGGAAACACTGGATCTGCAAAATGTTAAAGCCCTGTGGTCAAGGATAGAGGATATAAAGGATAAGTTTGATTTTGTTATAAGCAGGGCTGCAGCACCTTTCCCCGATTTAGTGAAATGGACACGAAAGCTTATATGCGGGCCATCAATGAATAAGTTGCCTAACGGTTTAATAGCCCTTAAAGGCGGCAACCTGGAAGAGGAGCTTATAAATTTCCCGCAATGCCAGGTATTTAATATCCGGTATTTTCTCGACGAAGAATACTTCGGGGGGAAGAAAATTGTATATATGGAGGTTTAGGTGCTGGGTTTTGCAGGTTTCGTCGAACTCGCCCCGATTTCTCTAAGCTCCGTTCCATCAATCCAATATTCCAGTCTTTAGGTATACTTTTTGTTTTTCAAAAAATATCATTATTTTTGCAGCTCATTAAATCTTAATCAGAACTTAAGAAACTCAATATAAGATGAAAAGAACATTTCAGCCTTCGAGAAGGAAAAGAACGAACAAGCATGGTTTCAGGGAAAGGATGTCTACTCCAAGCGGACAGAAGTTATTGGCCAGGCGCCGTGCCAAAGGCAGGAAAAAGTTAAGTGTTTCGGATGAACCAAAACATAAGGGATAAATTTTACCTCCCACCTTACAATTAAAAGTGCTTCGCGTTTTGTGAAGCACTTTTTATATTAAGTACTTTACTTGTTCAGCATATGTTTCCACTTTGCCCGCCGGGCAAATTGTTCGCTACGCTCACGAGCTTACTTCGTTCGGTTATTAACGCTCATCCCTCTTTTGTCTTTTATCATTTGCTTTTTATCAATCATTGTTTTCTTGCTAACTTTACAGCCACAACATTGTTAATTTAAGATGACAGAATATATACCTTCAGAATTTAAGACTGTATACGAGAAAATAAAAAATAATGACAGGATAACTGCTGAAGAGGGACTTATGCTGTACAATTCCAATAATCCAGGATTATTGGGATACCTCGCAGATATTGTTAGAAAAAGAAAAAACAGTGACAGGGCTTATTTCAACCGCAATTTTCACATCGAACCTACCAATATATGTATTCATAATTGTGAATTCTGTTCCTACAGGAAACCGGCGGGAAGTAATGAAGCATGGAACTACAGTGTTGAAGAAATACTTGATATAGTCCGCCGTTTCGATGACAAGCCTGTAACCGAAGTGCATATTGTGGGAGGTGTGCATCCGGATCATGATATTGATTATTATTGCAAGATGCTTGAAATGATCAGGATTCACAGGCCTGAACTGCATATAAAAGCTTTCTCAGCGATCGAACTCGATTATATAATCAGTAAATCAGGTCTGAGCATACGCGAGGGCTTGCTTAAACTGAAAAAGTGTGGCCTCATGTCAATCCCGGGTGGTGGTGCGGAAATATTTGATAAAAAGGTAAGGGAGATAATATGTAAGGAAAAATCTTCAGCAGATATGTGGCTGAAAATTCATGAAGAGGCCCATAATTCCGGCATACCGTCAAATGCAACCATTCTTTACGGCCATATGGAAACCTATGAACACAGGATTGACCATATGGAAAGACTGCGGAAGCTTCAGGACATTACCAGCGGGTTTAATTCATTCATTCCACTTAAATTCAAGATGGAAAATAATAAAATGCAGCAGTACGGTGAAGTAAATATCATAGAGGATATGAAAAACTATGCTGT